>JAGKWN010000119.1 GCA_021151805.1 Cytophagaceae bacterium
ATTTTCAAATAGTATCATAAGCAGCATTAATTAATACGCATAAATACAATGAAATATTTAATAAGTCTGTTGGCGTTTTTTGTTTTTAGTCTGACATATTCAAACGCTCAAACCAAATACACAGTCTCGGGAAACGTAGTAGATTCAACGGGAGCGCCGCTGGTAGGTGCAATTGTTAAAACAAGTGATGGCAGTATAGGTACTGCCACGGATGAAAATGGCGCATTCAAACTTTTACTTCCTGCCGGAAAGTATACAATTGTTATTTCATATTTAGGGTATGAAGAACAAAGTCGGATCATTGATGTAAGCAAGAATACAACCATCAACATCACCATGAAGGAAGATGAAGATGGAGCTCCTGAAATTCTAATTACAGATAAAGCTCCCAATCAAAATGTAACCGATACAAAGATGGGAGCAACAGAAGTAACAGTTGAAGAAATCAAAACATTGCCGGCACTTTTTGGTGAAGTGGATATTGTAAAAAATATTCAGACTTTACCGGGTGTGCAGGTTGCTGGAGATGGGAATACTGGGTTGTATGTACGGGGTGGCGGTGCCGATCAGAACCTGATCCTGGTAGACGAAGCGCCTGTATACAATGCATCACACTTATTCGGTATCTTTTCAATTTTTAATGCTGATGCGGTAAAAAGTGCGGAGTTATATAAAGCAGGTATCCCATCGCAATATGGTGGCAGATTATCTTCTTTGCTGGATGTAAACTTAAGAGCAAGTAATGCAAAACGCTTCTCTGCTCAAGGCGGCATCGGGATCATTGCAAGTCGCTTGACATTGGAAGGCCCGTTTGCGAAAGGTAAAGGTTCTTTTATCGTTTCGGGAAGAAGATCCTATGCGGATTTGTTTTTATTGCTATCTTCTGATCCTGAAACGAGGAAGAATAAACTGTACTTCTATGACCTGAATGCGAAGCTAACGTATCAGTTCAATAACAAGAACAGTATGTACATATCTTCTTACTACGGAAAAGATAAATTCAAATTCGGTGGTTTATTTGCTAATGATTGGGGCAACGCCACATTTACAGCAAACTGGAAACACATCTTTTCAGATAAATTATTTTTAAACACGATCTATACATATTCTCAATACCAATATCTACTTGGGATTGATTTCGGTGTGCAGGCATTTGATTTCAAAACCGGTATTACGGAAAATTCAGTCAAGCAGATCTATCAATATGTACCTTCCCCAAGACACAGCGTTGTTTTCGGTTGGTCTGTAACACAACGTACATACAACCCGGGTGAGTTTACACCATCATCCAGCAGTTCAATATTTACTCCGACGATTATACCCAAAAATCATTCGCTTGAAGGTGCACTGTTTGCCTCGAACAAACAAAAGCTTACTGAAAATTTATCACTTGATTATGGCTTGAGATTGAATATGTTTAACCTCATGGGAACCGGTACAATCTACAGCTATGGCGGAGATCCGGTAAATAGCCCGGCAACAGATACGACCTATTATAAGAAAGGACAGGTCATTAAAACATTCTGGGGATTGGAACCAAGAATTGCTGCACGTTACATGTTGAATGAACAATCTTCAGTAAAGGTTGGCTTCAACAGAAACTATCAATACATTCACCAGATATCGAATTCATTGTCGCCGGTACCGTTTGATGTATGGCAGCCAAGTAATGACTACTTCAAGCCTGAAGCAGTAAATCAATATTCAGCGGGTTATTTTAGAAATTTAAAAGACAATGCTTTCGAAACTTCTGTTGAAGGATATTATAAATCTTATTCAAATTCAATTGACTTTATAGATAATGCTGATTTATTATTAAATCCACAGATTGAGACACAGGCTTCTATTGGTAAGGCATGGAGTTATGGAGCGGAATTCTTTCTGAAGAAAAAACAAGGTAAGTTGACAGGCTGGGTAAGTTATACGTTGTCCTGGAGCTACAAAAAAATTGACGGCATCAACAACGGTGAAAAATATTTTGCAGGCTATGACAGAAGGCATAGTTTGAATGTAATCGGTTCTTATAAGTTAACTGAACGTTTGACATTAGGCGGACAGTTTGTATTCGGAACGGGCCGCCCGATCGGACTTCCAAACGGAGGCTATGCAATTGATTATTTCTGGTTGGGTACCTATCCGGAAAGAAATTCTTACCGTTTGCCAAGTTACCACCGTTTAGACGTCTCGTTAACATTGGATCAACGCAAAAAAGAAGGACGCCGGTGGGAAGGCAGCTGGAGCTTCTCCATCTACAATATATATGGCTTTGCACACATCAATCCATGGACAGTTATTGCGCAGACAAATAAAGATACAGGCAATCAGGAGTACGTGGCTATTTATTTCCCGGCACCAATTCCATCTGTAACCTATAATTTTAAATTCTAATTTAAGATGAAAAATATATTATTGATTTTAATTCCGCTTTTAACATTCTCTTGTCAGAAGGTGATTGATATCAGCCCGAAGGCAGGCGAACAGAAAGTAATCATTCAAGGGTATCTGTTTGCAGATTCAACGGCTAAAGTAATCGTAACAAAATCGACCGATTATTTAGCAACTACTCCGCCGCCGCATATTGCATCAGCTGTAATCACACTGAGCGACAATCACGGTGCCACAGAAGTACTGACGTGGAACCCCATAAAAATGCAGCACGAATCTTCTATTATGAAAGGCGTAGTGGGAGATACCTATACGCTAAAGGTTGAACTGGATGGCAAGATATATAATTCAACATCTGTATTGCCTGACCTGACAGAAATCGATACGATCAAGGTGGTGAAAGAAGCTGCACAGCCTCCGTTTATTGAAGAAGGTTATTACATGAAATTATATGCAACCATTCCGGTGAATGAAAAACTGTATTACTTATTTAAAGGTTATGCAAACGATTCGTTGCTGAATGATATCAATTATATTAATTATGCCAATAATGATAACCTGAACGGTAATATTGATGGTATTGATATGGGTTATAAATATGAAGTAGGGGATGAAGCAAAACTGGAGATTTATTCCCTTACAAAAGAAGCATATAATTTTTATGATGCAGCCAGTCTGCAGTTGAACAACGACGGAGGTTTCTTCTCAACGCCACCGGCAAATGTGCCGAGTATGTTTGATAATGACGCCGTGGGATTATTCCAATGCTCTAAAATTCAGGCAGCAAAAACAAACGTGCTGGCTCAATAACGGGTCACTGCTGGCGTAAGAACACGCAGAGATTTGGGTTCGCAGCGCACTGCAATCATTTTATCCAACAGAACAGGGTCTCCATCAATGTGTGCAGGCCCTGTTTCGTTTTTAGAGATTTCCAATTGATGAAACAACACATGCGTGATGTCTTTGTCATCGGTTAGTTTTTTTGTAAACAGCTTGTAGATTTTTTCCAGCGCCTGAATCACATTGACAGGCTTCATCAATACCAGGTTCAGTTGCTGGTCCATGAGGGAAGCATCCGGCGCGATGAAAGCATTATTGCCAAACTGATTTGAATTGGCGAAGGAAGCCAATAAAAATGTACCCGTAATGGTTTCCTTGTTATCGACACGGATGGTTAGAAAATCACCTTTATAGGAACGCACTTTCCGTATAAAGGCTTTGGTATAAGTTTTTAATCCGCGCGTAGGTAATTCATCAAATACTTTACTCACCTGCGCATCCAGGCCGATGCCTGCAGTACAAAAGAAAGGCTTTTCGTTTATATTACCACTGTCAATGGTAGTCACAACGAAATTGTTCAGCATGTCAATAGCTTTGACAACATCCAGCGGAATCTGCAAATGCCTTGCCAGCCCGTTGCCCGAGCCCATCGGTATAATGCCAAGGCTTGATTCTGTATATAAAAGCGAAGAAGCAATTTCATTCATAGTGCCATCACCGCCCACAGAAATGATGTAAGGAATTTTATGCTGAACAGCTTCAGCGGCAATCTCACGCCCATGCCCCGCGTAGCGCGTGAGCACGATCCGGATTTTACTTTTTTCAACCTTTAGTGTCTGGTGTATCAACTCAGGAATGTTTTGTTTCTGAGCCGTTCCTGAAATCGGATTGATGATGAATAAGAACTGAATATGTGAATGAAGGTCCTGCATGCAGCGAAGATAGGAAAAATAGTAATCAGTTGTCAGTAAACAGTGGTCAGTAATCAGTTCATTGTCTAGCACCTGATAACTAGTACCTAGCAACTCCACTGTCTACTGTTAACTGACTACTTTTTCCTATCTTGTATGCCACAAACATTGTCTAGGCATCTGTCATGGCTGAAATTTCTAAAAAGAAAATCGTTTATAAGATTGGTAAACCCTTGCGCAAGTATCTGCACCAGTTTGACCGGGAGCAGAAGGTACCGCTTTCTTATCAGGATCTGACACGTTTTACAAGCCGTGTTTCTTTGAAAGACCGCAATGGGAAAGATACACTGTGGGATAGCGTCTATTACAGTAATGCCGACATGGCAGAGATTTACGATGGCCTGAAAAGGATTTATGCCGTATTGAAAATTGGTGGTGATTTGAGTGTGACCGAACATTTATTCATTGACCGTATCGACCTTTGTGTATACGGTAATACCAAACCTTTCCGGGTGCGGGTGGTAAACCGGATCAACGACAACTACGATTATTTTTATGTAAAGGTGGCTGATGCATCGCGTGTGTATGGCCTGGAGCTGGAGCATATTTTGTCGCCCAATAATATCAGCTATTTGATCGATGGTGATACACTGATCGAAGATCACATCGTCGGAATTCCCGGGGATATGTTTATCAAACAATATCTGCAGCTGATGAACCTGAATAAAATTCGTCTGGCCAAAGAGTTTGTAAAGTTCAACGAGCGCTGTTTTATCCGTTTGCTGGGTGATATGCATTCCAGCAATTATGTGATTGAGATGACACCTGATTTTGAAGAATTCCATTACCGGTTGCGGGCAATCGATTTTGACCAGCAATGTTATGAAGGCGCTAAATGGGTATATCTGCCCCAGTTTTTCAAGCAGAACATTGCATTGATTGATATTGTAAAGGAAGTGTTGAGCGAAGAAAGTATCCAGCAGTATCAATTAGAGGAAAGGGCGATGATGGCTTCGAGGTTACGGGCAAACAAATACCGGATCAAGGGGCTTTGGGACGCCGTTATACAGGATACGATCGCTCCGGAATCGCATGTGGAAAAATTGAAAAATGAACTGGCAAAACACTACAATGACCCTGATTTTCTGAAGTGTAAGCAGATGGGAGCAATCATCCGGACGAGCTTATACCGTTTATTAAAAGATACACGGGTGCGTAAAAAATAGCTTTTTTCGCACCGATACTTGTTTCCAAACAGAAAGATATGTACTTTTGCACTCCCCAATAAGGGAACTGGCCTTGTAGCTCAATTGAATAGAGCATCTGATTACGGCTCAGAAGGTTTCAGGTTTGAATCCTGACAAGGTCACCAAAGTCACGCCCACAGCGTGACTTTTTTTATGCCTTTTTATTGAGTTTTTCTCCTAAAATTTCCTTCTTAACAACCTTTCCAACAACAAATTAACATCTTTCTGCTAAAATGTTTAGAAAATAATACTAACAAAATTAGTATTTTAAATTATTGCGCCTATATTTGCTAATATTATTAGTAAATATGATCTATGCCCCTGGCCATTTGCTAAAAACAGGGCTCTGTCTTAATACGATGACACGTGAGATGGAAAACTGTAAGCTGGTTATGCTTCATCACAGCTGAATGAAGCATAACTATTTTAGACAATGGCGGGGTGTATGATCGCCAAGCTTTTTAAAAAATCATTTCATTTTAACATAGGAGGAAAATTTATGTTTGTTATCAGCGACATTATTAAAAGCATTGGAATGGATATTCAGTATTTATTTTCCATTCTAAAAAAATCAAATTGGTTAACCGGAAACGGCACAGGAGTAACATACTCCTTCCTGAACCTGGAAGTGGTAAACAATAATGTTTTATCCGGGATGGTGTATATCGGCGAAAAGCTTCTGGACTTTGAATTGACTTTTCAGGATATCATATATAATACTTTCAGAATTGATAAATATACTTTTCTGGTAAAATCATCAGAAGCCATTACTGTTTTTGTAGACGGTGATGAGTCTAATACTGTGCCTCTTATAAAAATGCGTAATCTGAAATAAATCCTGTAACGATCGACTAAAAGTTTATATGGAAACAGACATGAGTTTTTTTGAAGAAGTACATTTGCGGGAAACTGCTGCAGGGGAAAAAGTCTCTCGCAGCAACCCGTTGAATTTTAAAACAGGTTTGCTGGCCGGCGCTTTGTCTGTCATTTCTATCCTGCTTGTTGTCAGCTTCCAGAGCAGCAGCAAAGACAGTAATTTTGAAACACTTGCACTGCACTTGGATTCTATCCAGATCCAACAGAATGCACGCATGATTCAATTACTGGAAACCAATACCAAACGCGATACAACCATTGTACATATTATTACCCCTGATTTTAAAACCGATCAATCGGAATAAGATACTATTGTTTCTTTCAGTATAGTTTATTTTCCGGAAGGGCTTTATAGCAATATAAAGCCCTTTTTGTATCTTTAATGCGCCCTGCTCTTAGCGTCTGCGTAAACTGGGGCGCAGGATATATTACCTTTTCAACTGTTATGAATATTTTAATCGCCGTTTGTTCTTTACTGTTGCTGGCCTATATTTTTGACCTGACATCGCATTTCACCAAAATTCCTTCTGTTATATTATTGCTTATTGCCGGCTGGCTGGTGCGCCAGGCATGTATGATATTTGAAATCACCATGCCTAATCTTAATCCTTTGCTGCCGGTGCTTGGAACGGTAGGGCTGATCCTGATTGTGCTGGAAGGTGCATTGGAACTGAAAGTGGATAAGACCAAGCTGCCTATGATCCGGAAATCGGTTGTGGTGGCTCTTGTGCCCATGGTCGTACTTGCATTCGTATTAGGATACTTTTTTCAGTTTATCGGTGGTTATACATTAAAAGACAGTCTTACTTACGCACTTCCGTTTTGTGTAATCAGCAGCGCCATTGCCATTCCTACTGTTAAAACATTTCATTCCGATATCCGCGACTTTGTTGTTTTCGAAACCAGTCTGTCAGATATCCTGGGTGTGTTATTCTTCAATTTCGTTGCCTTGAATAGTGTCATCACAACCGATTCGCTCATCGATTTTTTTAAAGACATAGCAATCATTACGATACTATCATTTGTTGCTACAATCATTCTGTCTATGCTGATGACCCGGGTGGATCATCATATTAAGTACAGCCCCATTATTATTGTCGTTATTTTATTTTACGGCATTTCCAAAATTTATCATTTGCCAGGCTTGATCTTTATTATCATTTTCGGACTGTTGCTGGGAAACGTTATGGAAATAGGTAAATACAAACCTTTTCGTAAAATCCGTTATATGGCAATCGCAGCCGAAGTTGAGAAGCTTCATGAAATCTGCACGGAAGGAGCATTTCTCGTACGTGCATTATTTTTTCTGCTGTTTGGTTTTTTGATGGATACCGTTGAAATTGTTAATCCGGATACCATTCCATATGCACTTGGCATTGTATCCGCAATCATTGTTATACGTATGATACAGTTGCTGATCTACAAACTGCCATTGATGCCGCTCTTATTCATTGCGCCGAGGGGCCTGATCACAGTCTTGCTCTTCGTAGCAATTGTTCCGGAGCCAACTGGTCCGTTTTCCTTTAAATCACTGGTGATTCAGGTTATTGTGCTTACGGCTCTGGTAATGATGCTGGGTGTAATGTTTACACCTAAACACTTGCGTACAAAAAATGATTAGATAGAACTGCACGATATATGAACATTAACATCAACCACATCGCCGGAGATAAAAAAGGATATTTCACCGCAACTGGAAATTCCGTTGAAGTAGGTCGCATAACATACGTAATGGCTGGTGATACGAAACTTGTGATTGAACATACCGAAGTGAATCCTACACACGAAGGTAATGGTATCGGTAAAAAGCTGGTGCTTGCCGTAGTAGATTATGCCATGGCGCATGATTTGAAAATACTGCCGGTGTGTCCGTTTGCAAAAGCATTGTTTGAAAAGATGCCGGAACTGAGTCCGGTGCTTTTCTGATGCATTCAATCCGTGACATTTTTAGTATCTTTGTACTTCATCCATTTCTTTGATTTATGCTAGGATTAAAATTGCCTACAGACCCACGCTGGGTTGAGATTGTTGAATCGAACATCCCCGAGATCTTAACTGATCATGCTTACTGCGAGCAGAAAGCTACAACCAATGCCATGTATATCGTGATCAATTTTCCGGAGTATACTGAACTGGTGAGTGACATGATTGATCTGGCGCAGGAAGAACTGCAGCATTTTAAAATGGTACATGACATCATTAAAAAGAGAGGACTGGTATTGGGTCGGGAACGCAAAGATCCTTACGCAGGCGATATTTATGCATTCATGCGTAAAGGTCATATCCGCAAATATGTATTGATTGATCGTTTATTATTTTCAGCATTGATTGAAGCCCGTAGCTGCGAACGTTTCCGTTTGCTGAGCGAGCAGATCAAAGATGAGGAATTGAAAACATTCTACCGTGAATTGATGATCAGCGAAGCAACGCACTATACTACATTCATCAACTATGCCCGCAAGTACAGCGAAGGAGAAGATATTGATAAACGCTGGCAGGAATTTCTTGATTACGAAGCAACAGTGATTGCCAAGTATGGAGAGAATGCTACGATGCACGGGTGATTTTCTAGTTGAAAGTGTAGAGTGTAAAGTGTATGTGTGTGGCAGAACAATTTTCGACACATCTTGTAATACAGCAGTCACTAATTACAGCTTATATTAAACTAACCAAGGATTACACTTTACACGCTAAAACTCTACACTTTATCCTTTGTGCATCTGAAATAAATAGCCACTCGCACACAATTATTACCAGCCCAAACTCTACACTCTATTGAAATCAATTGCAATCATCGGTGGCGGACCTGCAGCACTTATGCTGGCTGCCATGCTGGATGAAAAAAAGTATACGGTTCATATATATGAAAAGAATACTGCAGTTGGTCGAAAATTTTTAGTAGCAGGAGACGGTGGTTTTAATCTCACACATTCGGAAGATATAGAAATATTCGTTACACGTTATACGCCGCAATATTTTTTAGAAGAAACACTTCGGGCATTTACCAATAAAGATCTTTGTGATTGGCTGGCTGGTATAGGAATTGAAACCTATATCGGATCGAGCAAACGAATTTTTCCGGTACAGGGAATTAAACCCATTGAAGTGCTGAATGCATTTCTTGAAAAGTTAAAAGCAAAAGGCGTGCAACTGCATGTTCGGCATGAGTGGACTGGTTGGAGTGAAAATAATACGCTACAGTTTTTGACGAAAGAAGGAACGGTATCAATAAAAGCAGATGTTGTTGTTTACGCATTGGGGGGCGGTAGTTGGAAGGTAACAGGCTCTGACGGATCGTGGCTGAATTTGTTTCAGCAAAAAAGCATTGAAGCGATACCGTTTCAGGCTTCAAATTGTTCCTGGCAGATTCAATGGCCTGCTATGTTTATAGCAAAGCATGAAGGTAAGTGGCTCAAGAATATTTCTGTGGCTACGGAAGGCAGAGAACGGAAAGGCGAGTTGGTTATAACGGTATCCGGTGTTGAGGGCGGCGCTGCTTATGCATTGAGTCCGCTGTTGAGAAAACAACTCAGTGAAAAAGGTGTCGCTGAAATAAAGATCGATTTCAAACCTACGTTTTCAAAAGAAGAACTTGTTCAAAGGCTCGGTGTCAAATCTGGAAAATCTGTTACAGAAATTCTAATGAAAGAATTGAAATTGACAAATACACAGATTGCTTTACTGAAGACGTTTTTATCGAAGGAAGATTTTATGGATGCTGCCAAACTTGCTGCATCGGTTAAAAGTTTTACATTACCTGTAATAGACGCTGGTCCGATAGATGAGGCAATATCAACCGTAGGTGGAATTGCTTTAGCGGAAGTAGATGAGAATTTTCAGCTGAAAAGTTTATCTCAGCATTATGTGATTGGTGAGATGTTGGATTGGGATGCACCTACAGGCGGTTACTTATTGCAAGGCTGTTTCAGCATGGGAGCAGCTGTGGCAAAACAGCTGAATGAATATTAAACAGTAAAATGAATTTATTTTTGCTTTCAATAAATATTTCAGAATAATGAAACTTTTAAATCAATATAGTTTGTAAGCATGGAAGAAGAACAACTCAAAGCAATAGCGGCACAGCTCAGACAACCGCATGGCCGCAAAGGTACAGAGATGGGAGATTTGATGAATGAATCAAATGGAAACATGACACGGCAGACGATCAATAGCCTGAGTATACAGGATGGCGACCAGATACTGGAGCTGGGGCATGGCAACTGCGCGCATTTAGCCTATCTTCTGGATCGTTATAAGATTTCGTACTACGGACTCGAAATATCAGATTTGATGCATGCCGAAGCACAACAGATCAATAAAGTTTATGTGGAAAAAAAGCAGGCATTCTTTTTTATGTATGACGGAAAGGATATTCCTTTTGCTGAGAATTATTTTGACAAAGCATATACGGTGAATACCCTCTACTTCTGGGCTGAGCCGGTAAAACTGTTGAATGATATCTATCGGGTGATGAAACCCGGTGGCGAATTCAGTATTGGTTTTGCGCAGAAATCATTTATGTCGCAGCTGCCTTTCACTCAATATGGTTTTACTTTATATGATACAAAGGAAGCTGAAGCACTCGCTGCTAAAACAAATTTTAAAATATTAAAAACAGAAACACAGGTTGAGAAGATCAAAGGTAAAATCGGCGGACTTGTTGATCGGGAATTTACCATACTTACATTGATCAAATAAAAATCAATCACAGCCCTGCGGGCAAGGCCTCTTCTTAGTCATTTTGCCGCCGTACTGGCCTGCTTTGGATGAGGCACAACTGCAAAAAATAATAAGCGTTACCGAAACAGATAGTATATAAAGTACTTTTTTCATGTTTCGATAACGCTTATTTTATCTTAATTGATATAATTAACGAATGAAATTTTTAAACCATTCCTGGAAATATTCTCCCACATAAAATACCGGTTTCTCTTCTTCTTTTAAAGCACTCAATAAACCGAGGATCCAAAGTGCCAGGCAGGCAAGCTCAAAAGGGAAAAGAAGGAAGTATACTCTGAAGAAACCAAGAATAATGGAACCTGCAATAAACATAAGCTGCAGCCCGAGTGTTTGTCTCAAGTGAAAACGCGCAATGGAATCTTTGGTGCGATTGTCCAGATACAATACAAAAGCCAGAATCCATATGATAGGGATATACGATAGTAAGGCAATTGATTTTCCGTTCATAGTATATTTATTTTCAATTTGTTGGATAGTTCTTTAGCCGTCTGCAAGTTAAATATTTTAAATAGTAATCAGGAAAACAATGGTTAGAATGTACCCATTGTGAGTAATAATGGATTAGTTTTGTCAAAATAATTATATAATAAC
>JAGKWN010000120.1 GCA_021151805.1 Cytophagaceae bacterium
CAAAACAGCAAAAACGTATGTCTTGAGGAATTTTTTTAAAATATATAAATCTGACCGGTATCATTCTCTATATTATAAAATCAACCTATATTTGATGCTGAAAGTAAACCCTTTTTTTACCTTCAGTATTTTCGCATAATTCTATTTTACGATCCCTTAATAATAGTATTTATTCAATGAAATTATTCAGCAAACGTACAATCGTTTTTCTTGCCTTTTTTGTTCATCTGAACCTCTTCGCACAGGAGCGCCCTAAGATAGGCGTCGTTTTAAGCGGCGGTGGTGCCAAGGGTCTTTCACACATAGGTATTTTACAGGCCATCGACAGTGCTGGTCTGCAGGTCGACTATATTACCGGAACCAGTATGGGTAGTGTGATTGGAGGTTTGTACTCCATCGGCTATTCAGGGAATGATATAGAAAAAATTGCTCATGAATTAAACTGGAGTGCGATATTGAGCAACAAGCCTGATTATAAAAATATCAGCATCGACGAGAAAGATGAGTACGCAAAATATTCCGTTGAACTGGGATTAGAGAAGTTAAGTCCGCAGATACCAACCGGTTTAATTGAATCAGAAGAACTCTGGCTGACCCTCACACAACTCTTTGCTCCTGTATATGATGTAAAAGATTTCTCAAAATTCAACATTCCCTTTAAATGTATTGCAACCGATTTATCTACCGGCGCTGCCATTGTGCATTCTAAAGGTGAAATCGTAACAGCGATCCGTTCAAGCATGGCCATACCCAGCGTATTTACGGCAGTAGATTTTGATACAACCAAGCTCGTGGATGGCGGTATTATCCGTAATTTTCCTGTCATTGATATTAAAGAAATGGGCGCAGATTACGTGATTGGTGTCAACCTGTTTAAAGGATTGCCAGACATCAGCAAACTGAATACAGCCATGGATGTATTTTACCAGATCACTCAATACCGTGATGCTGAAGACCTGGAAAAAGAAAAAAAACTATGCGACCTGATCATTGAACCGCCGCTGGAGAAATACTCTGCCGGTAGTTTTGGTGATGCGGAAGACATCATTGTAATCGGCAAAGAGATGGGCAAATTATATTATCCATTCTTCAAAAAACTCGCTGATTCAATCAATAACATTCAGTCGAAAAC
This sequence comes from Cytophagaceae bacterium, assembly GCA_021151805.1. GTDB lineage: Bacteria > Bacteroidota > Bacteroidia > Cytophagales > Cytophagaceae > Cytophaga. Next base: position 1,133 of record JAGKWN010000120.1, read on the forward strand.
ATACGACCCGACCAACCGTTTGCCAAAGAAAAACGATGTAACCATTGATAAAATTGAGTTTATAGGAATTGAAAATACAAACAAAGAACTGCTGCTGGATAAACTTGGCATTGAGCCGGGACATTCATACTCCATCACAAAAATCAATGAAGGCTTCCGCAATGCCTTCTCAAGCAGATATTACAACAACGTTTATTATCAGTTAAAGCCTACAACAACAGACCATGTAGTACTGACCTGCTTTGTTAAAGAAGCACCGCTGACACAGGCGAAAGTTGGTATCTCCTACCTTACATTTACAGGCTTTGCCGTGATTGCCAACCTTACTGCCAGAGATTTGTTATTTACTAAATCACGCACCATGGCTAAGTTTGCCATTGGGGAATATTTCAGAGGATTTGTACAACACAGACAGGCATTTGGCAAAAAAACCAATTCGCTTTTCAACATTAGTTATGGATACGACCATTTGCCATTGAACTTATATGATGAAACAAACAAACGCGCTGTTTACCACATCAACAAATCTGTACTGGATGCAAACTTTACCAAAGTCTTTAACATTAACTGGAGTCTTGCCGCGGGTACAAATTTCCAGAACATCCGTTACTCACCGGAAGTAACCCCAGAGTTAAGCTATAACGGCAATTTCACGGAACTATATTCCTATATACGTGCGGAATCAAAATCCATCAACAGTCCGAACTTTCCGACGAGCGGGCATGAGTTCTTATTTGAATTCGGCATGGATTACAACCGTAAGCTGAATGTAACATCTGATTCAGCAGTAACGATCTCTCATCTTACTGAAAAAGTAGAAAGCAGTCCGGAACTGTATCGCCTGCGTTTAAAATACGTTAAGTACGTTCCGTTAAGCCTTAAGTCTACATTAATCTTTAAAGCAGATGGAGCATATTGCATCAATTCAAAAGACTTCATTTTCGATAATTATTTTGTCGGCGGTATACAGTATATCTTAAATCAGCAAATACCTTTTGCAGGTATCAATGAAGGGCAAGTAACCACTAGCGCTACAGGAATTGCCATGATCGGCTACCAATATAATCTCTTCGGTCATTTTCTGCTTATTGGTAGAGCAAATACCAACCTATACAACTTTGACAACCTATGGGCAACAGACCAGACTCAATCCAACAAGGCGAAATGGGTGAATGGTTTCTCATTGGGACTTGGCTATGATATAGGATCATTGCCAATGGAATTAACAGCTATGTATTCACCGGAAATGAATACGCTGTATTCGAATATTAAAGTCGGCTTTATATTTTAATAACACAGTCTAAAATCCCCGGAGCTGCTTCCTGATACAGGAAGCAGCTCTTTTTATTATGACTCCACTGGAAAGTCTTTTACATGAATATGCATGAGCGCACATTAAAAAAATAGTTGTACCTTCGTTTAGATTCTTCTTTTTATGCTGAACATACATAAGATACATTTATTTGTCGGCTTGATGTTTTTTTTCCTTCAATCAACTGTTTTGATTGCACAGCATAATTCGTTTACCCAATTCAGACCTGAGATTAACATTGCCACCAAACCGTTTAAAAAAACAACTTTCCAGCTGGATCTTTCTACCCAAAGAGAATCGGATGTGAATGCCACCAATATGTTTAAGTATGCTTCTTCTGTTGCAGGAAGAATATGGGTGAGCCATTATTTTAAATCAAAAGTTAAAAGTTCTTTTTTTTTCGAAACGATTTATAACAAATCTATTCCTGAAACCCATAGCAATTCTTCCTATGAATACCGGCTCGCCATCCAGAATTCTTATACCAAGCCGCTAGGTCGCGTTACGATAGGAAACAACTTCAGGATTGAAGACCGGATTCTTGAAGACAATGCCGGCAAATATGTACAGGCAATAAGAGCCCGGTACAAAATCAAAATGTATATCGGTTTAACAAAAAAGAATCTGATCAAAGGTGCCGTCTACTTTCTGGGAACAAATGAATTCTTTTTTAACATGGGCAGCACGGCAACAGGTTATCATTTGTTTGAACAGGATGCCGTAGAATTAGGACTTGGCTATTGTATCTCCGATTACATTACGCTTGAATCGCTCTACAACTACACCTACAGAAGAATGCCGTATGATGGTTCTGGAACCCGTACCATTCAAGCCTGGCAGCTTACCTTGTCTTTCAATAACGTATTTTCAGGTGCGTATCTGCAAGGATACTTTCACAAAAAGTAATCTATTTTTTTGACCTAAGGCAGATGTAATGTCTTTGCAGAATATCATTGTTATCCTTTACAAGAACAAATTTTTTCTGATCATCGATCATATAATTAATTCGAACAATCGGATACTTTTCAATATAACCCAAATCAGCAGACTTAATTTTAAAATAACCGTCGTACGTTTTCTTTGAACGGATACTTGATTTGGAACTATAGGTCAGCAGAATGTTTGTACTATCAGCCATCTGAATAGAAATATCATCCTGCAATTCTTTTCCAACCAATATCTTCTCGGGATTGTCAATATGCACTACTAAAAAATAATCTTTGTCGATTGCATACATGGCACATTTGATCTCGACACTTTCAAACACATGGATTGTTTCAAAATCCACACTACGGATCATGATGCCGTCGGGTCTTACAGCCTCTTTTACTTCGCAGCTATCCTGTGCAAAAGCAATGTTTGTAGCTGCACATACTATTCCAAAAAAGGCTATGATTCTTATACAAGCACCCATGCTATTTCAGTTAAACACACTAACAGTTTTTCTGTTATACGATTTATTACTGGTCGCTGTTCATTTTTCCTTTTAAGTAAAAAAACATCACGACAGGAAAAATTAAAAAGCATATACTACCTATAAAGATAAGTAAATATTGAGACTCAACAGAGTTCTTCTGAACCACTTTTACGTTTGCTTTCAGGTTCTTTGCATAATCATGTCTGATCTCTAATAAGTAATTGGAATAGCCGTAGGTCTTAGCCAGGTCATATGCTTCAATTGCAGCGTTCGTTCTGTTTAAAGCAAGCAGTGTATTACCCAGATCAAATAACAACAGGCCAATGATCTTGTCTTCTGATTTCTGAAAAGTGATCTGCTCATTCAATTGATAAAACAATTCACTTTTCAATTTCAACAATTGACTTTGATTCAAGTTGGTTGAAGGAATCGTATCATCACCAAAATCTGTGTTGATCAGAAAATCTGAAGTAGTGTATCTATCTCCGTGGATCTTTGCTTCAAGAATTTTAACATGCAGCCATTCAGAATCCATGTGTGATAAAGGTTCAATGGTAATAGCTGTTTTAATCCACTTCAATGCATTGCTGTAATCGCCCAGGCGTTCGTAGGTTGTACCAAGGTTGGCAGCTGTTTCAAAGCGACCTGGTTTTATCTTTTCAATTTCAAGGAAAATATTTTTTGCTTCTTCGTATTTGCCCTGTACAATTTTTATCAAACCGTAATCGGAATAGTAATCAACATCTTTGGTTGCTTTCCACAGGCTATCTAACTTTTCAGCTTCTGGCTGTAGTTTATCTGTAAGCAGTATATGCCCATACGGAACATCAAATCCAATTTTGTCATTCGTTATGGTTGCTCCATCCTTCAGCTCGTTTACATTATAGATACAAGCTAGTGACTGTGTGAAAGAAATAATCAGGAAAGAAAATACGAATGCAACTCTACTCATGAATATATTATAATTTGTGGGGTCAATTATTCTTTTAAGATATTGAATTAAATTCAATATTCAAGATTCGGGGAATAAAAATAAAGCAATTCACATCGAGTCTGCTTAGATCACATGATTTGACTTAATTTACCCTGCAATTTTCATAACTATGATTTTCAAAATACAACGGTAATTAAATATTACGCTTTTCAATCCAATGGCGATTAATAATTCCTATGTTTAATTCGCCGCGGAACGTGGGCTGGACAAATCTCCGAATTCCCATGGTTAAAACCATGGGCTAAACAAACAGACCAACAACAAATATCCCCTTCTGTATAACCCACGATTTTTAATCGTGGGAAAACAACAACATGTCTAGCGCGGCGACCTCCACCATGGCCTGTGACACACAGTCCATCTAGTTTATCAACGCATGTGTGGTCTGTGCGCCACAGACCAAGGTAAAAGGCGAACGTTGGTTGAACAAATACATTCTACACATCCCACATGCCTTCCGAATTCCCACGGTTAAAACCATGGACTAAACAAACAGACCAACAACAAATATCCCCTTCTGTATAACCCACGATTTTTAATCGTGGGAAAACAACGATATTCGTGATGAACATTATTCTCCGCGGTGAACGTGGGCAAACAAACGGATTCTATTAAACCCCACATGCCTTCCGAATTCCCACGGTTAAAACCATGGGCTAAACAAACAAAAAAGCCTTCCCGTATTTCTACAGAAAGGCTTTTTCTTATTTATTTTAAAGAACAGATTAAACTGTTTCTTTTTTCGCATTTCTCAAACGCTCGTTTTCATCTAAAAGAATCTTACGCATACGTAAAGACTTAGGCGTAACCTCGATATATTCATCCTTCTGGATGTATTCCATCATCTCTTCCAATGAGAAGTTGATTTTCGGAGCGATCTTCGCGTTATCATCCGTACCAGAAGCACGCATGTTTGTTAATTTCTTCTCACGCTGTACGTTTACTGTGATATCATTCTGACGGTTGTGCTCACCGATAACCATACCCTGGTAGATTTCATCACCTGGTTCGATGAAAAATTTACCACGATCCTGTAATTTATCTAAAGCATAAGCTGTAACATCACCGCTATCCATAGAGATGATAGAACCACTGATACGCTCAGGGATAGTACCTTTGTATGGCTCATAACCTACGAAACGGTGTGTCATGATTGCTTCACCGAATGTAGCAGTCAATACGTTTGTACGTAAACCGATGATACCACGTGAAGGAATATTGAATTCTAAGTGTTGTAAATCACCTTTTGGTTCCATGATCAACAACTCACCTTTACGCTGCGTAGCCAATTCAATTACTTTACCGGCAGTTTCCTGAGGTACGTCTACTACAAGTGTTTCCATCGGCTCGCAACGCTTGCCATCGATCTCTTTGTATAATACCTGTGGCTGACCTACCTGTAATTCGTAACCTTCTCTTCTCATTGTCTCGATCAATACAGACAAGTGAAGGATACCACGACCGAATACAAGGAAACGATCTTCTGAATCTGTAGACTGAACGCGAAGTGCAAGGTTTTTCTCAAGTTCCTTCATCAAACGATCTCTCAAGTGACGGGACGTTACGAATTTACCTTCTTTACCAAAGAACGGAGAGTTGTTGATTGTGAAAAGCATACTCATGGTAGGCTCATCAACAGCAATACGTGGAAGTGGCTCCGGGTTTTCAGCATCTGCAATTGTATCACCGATTTCGAAATCATCGATACCAACCACTGCACAGATATCACCTGCTTTTACAGATTCAACGCGTGCTCTGCCTAAACCTTCAAATGTATATAATTCTTTAATACGAACTTTCTTGAATGTACCGTCAGCTTTTGTTAATGAATACTGACCACCTTCTTTCAACTCACCTCTGAATACACGACCGATCGCGATACGACCTGTGAATGTAGAGAAGTCAAGAGATGTTACCTGCATCTGAGGAGTACCTTCGTGTACCGGAGCCGGCGGAACGTGCTCAACGATTGCATCAAGCAATGGAATGATGTTATCTGTTTTTACTTTCCAGTCTGTGTTCATCCAGCCACCACGGCCAGAACCATAAAGTGTAACGAAGTCTAATTGATCTTCTGTTGCACCTAAGTTGAACATCAAGTCGAATACTTCTTCGTGTACTTCGTCCGGACGGCAGTTTTCTTTATCTACTTTGTTTACGATAAGGATCGGCTTCAAACCAAGACCTAAAGCTTTACCCAATACGAAACGTGTCTGCGGCATAGCACCTTCGAAGGCATCTACCAGCAATACAACACCGTCAGCCATTTTCAATACACGCTCAACCTCACCACCGAAATCGGCGTGGCCCGGAGTATCAATAATGTTGATTTTATGTTCTTTGTAACGTACAGAAACGTTTTTAGCCAAAATTGTAATGCCTCGTTCGCGTTCCTGATCGTTGTTATCTAGGATCAAGTCGTCAAATACCTGATTTTCTCTGAAGATTTTAGATGCGTGAATGATTTTATCAACCAATGTTGTTTTACCGTGATCGACGTGTGCGATGATCGCAATATTCCTGATACTCTGCATAAATAGATTTTTAGAAGGGGCAAAGGTACGGAAAAAAGCCGAAGGCAAAAAGCTGCAGGTACTCTAAAGTGTTAAAAAAGAGCGTAAACGTGTTTTGCTAAAGGCTAAAAGCCGAAGGCCTAAAGCAAAAAATGCCATTTTAAGCCGGAATGAAGGTTTTTAAGAATTTTAAATTAATGAAAAAGTAATACGGAGCCCCGGTAAGGACATCACAATTTTGCTAAAATTCAACAAATGCTTGCCGTGGTTGTGTCTTTTCGACCAACCACCAGCTTAGTTGGTGCTTAGTCGAAAAGACACAACCACGGCAAACGTCGGAGATCGAACAATAGCTTTAAGCTTTAAGCCTTCCGCGTTAAGCCTTATTTCTTATATTTGCAGTTCAATCTATTACGAATTATGACTCAGAAACCTTCCAGATATACCATTACCTCTGCCCTGCCGTATGCTAACGGACCTGTTCATATCGGCCATTTGGCTGGTGTGTATGTACCGGCTGATATTTACGCGCGTTTTTTACGTTCCAAAGGTGAAAATGTGTTGTTTATCGGCGGTTCAGATGAGCACGGAGTACCGATTACCATCCGTGCGAAAAAAGAAGGCGTTACACCGCAGCAGGTGGTAGATAAATACCACGTTCAGATCAAGCAGTCGTTCGAAGAACTGGGCATCTCATTCGATATCTATTCCAGAACCTCTTCAAAGATTCATGCCGAAACGTCTTCGGAATATTTTAAGAAGTTATATGACGGCGGCAAATTCATTGAACAGACAAGCGAACAATATTACGATCCGAAAGCGGAACAATTCTTAGCAGACCGATACATAGTCGGTACGTGTCCGAAGTGCGGCAATGAAAATGCTTACGGGGATCAGTGTGAGAAATGCGGTTCAACGTTGAGCCCTTCCGAACTGATCAATCCGCGCTCAACGCTAAGCGGCGAGAAGCCGGTGATGAAATCCACCAAACACTGGTTCCTGCCATTGGATCAATACGAACCGTGGTTGAAACAATGGATTCTGGAAGATCATAAAAACTGGAAGACCAACGTTTACGGCCAATGCAAATCCTGGCTGGATCAGGGATTACAGCCGCGTGCCGTTACCCGTGACCTGGACTGGGGTGTACCTGTACCTGTTGCAGGTGCCGAAGGAAAAGTGTTGTACGTATGGTTTGATGCGCCAATAGGCTATATCTCCGCGGCAAAAGATTACTTCAAAAATTCGCAGATCAAACCGATCCATAAGAATAACACCTGGGAAGATTTCTGGAAGAAAGACGATACCAAGCTGGTACACTTTATCGGCAAGGACAACATCGTGTTCCACTGCATCATCTTCCCTGCTATGTTGAAGGCTGAAGGAAGCTACATCTTACCGGACAATGTTCCTGCAAACGAATTCATGAACCTGGAAGGTGATAAAATTTCTACGTCACGCAACTGGGCGGTATGGCTGCATGAATACCTGGAAGAATTCAAAGGTAAGCAGGACGTGCTGCGTTATGCACTGTGCGCAAATGCTCCGGAGACAAAAGACAACGACTTCACATGGCGCGATTTCCAGGCACGCAACAACAATGAGCTTGTAGCCATCTATGGAAACTTTGTGAACCGTGCATTAGTATTGACACATAAATATTATGACGGTAAAGTTCCGGCACTAGGTAAGCTTGAAGCTTCTGATGAAGGCGTGATCATGATGCTGAAAGAATTTCCGGCGAAGATCGCTGCATCGATTGAGCAGTACCGTTTCCGCGAAGCGCTGGCAACCATGATGGACCTGGCCCGCCTTGGAAATAAATACCTGGCGGATACAGAACCATGGAAACTATATAAGGAAAATCCGGAACGTGTAAAAACGATTTTACACATCGGCCTGCAGATCGCGGCAAACCTGGCGATCGTTTCCGAACCGTTCATTCCGTTCACATCGGAAAAATTATTTACGATGTTGAACCTGAAATCAAAAACATGGAACGATGCGGGCACCATTGACCTGTTGAAAGCGGGCGATCAATTAAATCCGGCAGAACTGCTGTTTGATAAAATGGAAGATGCCGTAATCGAAGCGCAGGTAAAGAAACTGGAAGACACCAAGCAGGCAAACTTATTGGCCAATGCAGAAGTAAAACCATTGAAGGAAAATGTTTCCTTTGATGATTTCGCGAAAATGGATATCCGCGTGGCAACCATCATTGCAGCAGAGAAAGTAGCGAAGACAAAAAAACTATTAAAGCTTACGCTGAAGACAGGCATCGACGAACGTACCGTTGTGAGCGGCATTGCCGAGCACTTCGAACCGGAAGCGATCATCGGTCAGCAGGTATCGCTGCTTGCCAACCTGGCGCCGCGTGAGATCAAAGGCATTGTATCACAAGGCATGATCCTGATGGCAGAAGATGCAGATGGTTCGCTGAAGTTTGTACAACCATCTTCAACAGTTAATGCAGGCAGTATGATTGGGTAGTGCTTAAGGCTTAAGGCGGAAGGCTAAAGGCCTAAAGCTTTTTAGCAGTTGATGATAATAACAAAGCCTGGAAGTGATTCCGGGCTTTGTTTGTTTTCTCCCAGAAGCTGAAGCTCTCACCGTGGTCTGTGGCACACAGACCACCCAGTAATGCCTGAAGCTCTTCGGAATTTGCAATTCCGAAGCCAGATAAAAAGGATTTACAATCCGCTTTACAAGCCTTCGCCGTTGTTGGTGTTTAGCCTGCCTGAATTTATTGTTGAGAACAAATATATCCCAGGCGTCACCAACAACTGATCGTTAGAAATGAAATATTAAGTGATAATAACAAAAGCCCGTGAATGATCGCGGGCTTTGTTTGTTTAGTAAGAATTTGGTGTTTCTTGCTGTTGTTGGTGTTCCCGCCAGAAACTCTATTAATATAATGAACAGAAAACAACGCGGGACACAAACAACTATTGAATCTTAATAATTACCTTTAGTGTTGTTGGTGCCCTGCGTAAACGAACATACTCTAACATATCATTTGCTCATGCAGAAACACCAACAACAGCTTAAACGCCAGCCGTGACAAACATTAATAACAATTCTTGCCGTTGTTGGTGTTCCCGCCAGAAACTCTATTAATATAATGAACAGAAAACTACGCGGGGCACCAACAACTATTGAATCTTAATAATTACCTTCAGTGTTGTTGGTGCTCTGCGTAAACAAACATACTCTAACATATCATTTGCTCACGCAGAAACACTAACAACAGCTTAAACGCCAGCCGTGACAAACATTAATAACAATTATATTATCTTCGATAGTGTGTTAGCAAGCCAAGTTTGTCTTCACCAGTCAAATAAAATTTCGCACTTGAATATTCATAATCTTCTTCCAAATCACATAAACCTGCTTCAACTGGATTCTTATGAATATAATTAAACTTCTGTTCGAAAAAATAATCTGTATATAAATCCTTGCACATCGGATTGCGTTCCCAAAAATGATATTGCCGATCAACTTGGGTCGATTTAAAATAAGACAGTACTTCGGGATTATATTTTTCTAAATCCTTTTTGATTTTTTGTCCTGTATATTTTAAAAAGTCTCTTCTTATATCTGATAATAGCACTTCCCCTTTAACTTGCCATATTAAATGGATGTGATTATCCATTATGCAATAAGCATAAACAATGAGTTTGTTTTTCTTCACTAAATAATGGAGACTATCTAATATTATTTTTTTGTAAGATGTCTGCTTTAAAAGCGGATACCAATTGAGTATTGTTGCAGTAACAAATTCCGGATTATAAATTATTTTTTCCATAGCTGATGTAAAATTAAAATAAGTTATTGGAAAATTAAAAACCTCAATTTCAATTTAACATAAGATATGAGTGTGCCGTTGTTGTCCGCCGTGGCGGACCCGCCAGAGCTACTAATCATTTAATGAACAGAAAACAACGCGGGGCACCCAAAACTATTGAATCTTAATAATTACCTTCAGTGTTGTTGGTGCTCTGCGTAAACAAGCGTCCTCTACTATATCATTCACTCACGCAGAAACACCAACAACAGCTTAAACTTCAGCCGTGACAAACATTTCTTGCCGTTGTTGGTGTTCCCGCCAGAAACTCTATTAATATAATGAAC
>JAGKWN010000009.1 GCA_021151805.1 Cytophagaceae bacterium
CTATATATGTATTGAATGAATTTAAGATTTGTTACAGATGTATTATATGTTAATACGAAAATCATTTTATTCCTATGCGTAAATAATTAGTTTCAGGAATTGTTTTAAATGTAAAGTATGAAAAAGGTAGTTTTATTTAGTGTTTTAATTTTGTCATTGTGCTCGACAATTTTTGTTGTTACAGCAAATTTTAAGCAAATCACTTCAGGATTTGATGTTCCGGAAGATGGAAAAGGAGGTTATGTAAATATTTCTTACAGCTCATTGTTTTCCGTAGATCATGTTAGTTTTGATAATAATGAGTTGACAATTTTATCGAAAACACAGCGCTGCGGTATGATTGCAATGGGCACCGTGGCTCAGGTAGGTTCTGGGAATAAATATTCTCCGGTCGTTAAAGTGAATAAGTTTAATCTTGCTGATATGACTTCTTTCTCCGAAAGTTATCCTATAAATCTAGCTGACATGATTGATAAGCATGCGCCTTATTCTATCATGGATGCTGTTAAATTAGGAGATGTTATCGGAACGAATGAAACTGATCCAAGATTAGAAACCATACAAGATAAATATCCTAAGGCTTTTCAGGTTCAGTATGGAGAAGTTTCTGTGGACTCTCGAGGAATGTTTGTTACATATGGTTTTGGTTCATATGCATTAACAGCTTTTTCGGAATCCAGAAGAATCGATTGGGTGCCGGGTCTGTTAGCAAATTATTATGCGAATGATGTACTAACTACAGAGAGAGTTGATTTTGGTGGAGATGAATATAAATTATTGCCTTGGGGAATTGATTTTTATAATGCAAAGAGGAAGACCATAACATTACCTGTAGGGTGTAACAGAAAAGATTTAAAGAATCAGTTCTATAAGGAAATTGCTTATGTAACACATGGGATGGATGGGAAAATTGTCAATCAAACAATTGTTAAGTTTGACTTTACGAAAGATCATGAATTTATTGATCTGGTTGAGAATGTTGAAACAGGAGAAAAACAACTGGTAGCCATTCTGGGAAACCGAATGTATATGGGTAAACAGAATGATCCGGAACCAAATAAATTTACATTGTTGGTATTGAATCCGGATGGGTCTCAGAAGTTGTTAAAAAACTTCCAGCATGGACTTAAAGGAACAGAATTTATGCCTGTATGTGTTTTTTTAAATGGAGATGTTACGTATGTATTATCAAGAAATAAACTGACATCAACATTGGAAACATTTGTGTTTGATGCTGCAGGAGAATTGTCCATTCAAAAAAGTCCATATGCAGATTTAATGGCAATGACATATGGCAATAAGGCTGCGGCGATGGGCTTTACAGCAGGTTCTCAAAAATATAAACCATTGGGCTTATATAAACTTGCTTCAGGTAATATGTTAATAGTCGCAGATGATGTACATATGGAGTCTGTTCCGAATCCGGATTTTGTTGCAGGATCTACTACTACAAGCTCAACAATCAGTGTGCCGAGATATAAAAACCTGGTGGGGTTTGAATATACTGTAACGGGAGAGTGTAAAGGACAATATGTTATTGATAAAGGTTATAATAATGTTACCATTCCAACACCAATAGAAAAAATTATTATTAAAGAGAATCGTCTTATTCTGCTAAGTGTTGACAAACGATTGGATATAAAAAATCCTGCTATTACACGAAGAGCCTTGGTTCAAAATAAGCAATTTATTTTGAATGGATGCAACGAAGCATGCAAACCGGCAATCTTTGATTTTGACACAAAAGCAAAAACAGCTGCAGTTTCAAAAATACTTGATCCATCATTTGTAACATTATATGGAACGGGTTCTTTTGTACTATTAAATAATGAATCGGGAGTTGCTTATTATGGTATTAAATCCAGTATTCCCGCAACTCAGGTTGAATATCTGGTAGATGTTATCAGCTTTTAATTAGCTCTGTCTTTTAGATCTATTAAAGTCCTGCTGAATATCGCAGGACTTTTTTATGTCTATAACTTCGATATATAACATAATATTCTTTTGAATATTTTTTGATAAGTGGCTGTATCTTTTTCTGTCTCTTGTATTATGCTATAAAGTTTTCACAAAAACATATATAGCCATGAAAAAGCCTATTTTGACATTCGCATTAATGAGCATTGCTACAGGAATGACCTTTGCCCAGGATGGATATAATGAATTATCTGTTCGTCCGGTTCATACCTCAGATATTATGTATCAGAAAACTGTTGTACGTGCACTGGATCTAAGGGAAAAACAGAACGCACCTATATTTTCACGGAACAGAGAAATAACAGCCTTGCTGATCAATGGCGTTGATAATGGCTTAATTAAAGCCTATACAAATGATTCGCTGGTATCGCAATTGACTTCTGTTGAATTTTCAAAGAAGCTTGCTTCTCCTAATGCTCTTGATGTTTCGGAGGATACCATTGATAGTTATTTAGAATACGGGGCAGAGTGGAGATCAATTGTTGAAAGCATGAAGAGTGAAAGATATACTGCACGTGATCTTTATCAGTTAGAGTTTAAAGAAAATGTCCTGTTTGATAAGCAGCGTTCAAAAATGTATTATGATATACAAACGATTACTGTTTATATACCTGCAGACCATCCCATGAATAAGAAAGGGATACAAATCCCTGTAGCAAGCTTTAGCTATAAGGAAGTTTCAGAAAAATTATTTAAGGATAATCCTAAAGCAATCTGGTATAATACCGAAAATGATCAGTCAAATAAAAACCTCGCGGATGCATTTGATTTACGTTTATTCAGTTCTTATATCATAAAAGTTTCCAATGCGAATGATAAATATTTAACTGATCTGTATGCAGATCCAAACATAGCCGTGATGGCTTCTTCCTGGGCGGCCTCAGCACTTATGGAATATGAACACCATTTGTGGGAGTATTAATTTGAACAGTGTCTTCTGATTGATTAGCGAACTGAACGTTTGTAAAATTAATTCCGGGATTTTGAGGCTTTCAAAGAAGAGTAAAGCGAAACACAAAAAGGGGTAATATAGGTTAGTATAATTCGTAATACATTTCTTCCGGTAAAGTTTTTATCGAGGAGTACATCGTAACTATTAATAATGTTTAGAATAGTACCAACGATTATCGCTACCAATATTGCTCTTTTTATATGTGTCTTCATATAGGTTTTAGATCATCCGGATTAATGTAACGAATTTACCCAACTACATTGTAACACAAATTTAAATAGCTCGTTTAAATGAGAAACTTTTAAAACAAACAGGATATTTATGGGAAAATTTGTAATTACGAAAAGAGCCGATGGAGAATTTCAGTTTAGCTTAAAGGCTGGTAACGGACAGGAGATATTGGCCAGTGAAGGTTATAAAACGAAGGATGCCTGTGAAAATGGTATAGCTTCTGTAAAACGTAATTCTCAGGATGAATCAAAATTTGATTTGAAAAAATCAAAAAACGATAAGTTTTACTTTAATCTGAAAGCTACTAACGGCCAAATCATTGGTACTAGTGAAATGTATGAAACAGAAGCTGCCTGTAAAAACGGAATAGAATCTGTAAAGAAAAATGCTCCAGATGCTTTGATAGAGGATAAATCGAATTGATTACGTATCTAAAATAAATTTTAAAAGGCGATTGTCTGATTTCAGACAATCGCCTTTTTTTACTTATTACTAATTAAAAATTCAGTTCTTCTGTTAATGCTTCTTCCTATTTCGTTTCCGGAACCATCCGGATTTTCATTAGAAGTGATCGGTTTGGTTTCACCATATCCCTTGGCCTGAATTCTATTTGCGGCAATTCCTTTTGAGATCAAATAAGCCATTACTTTATCGGCCCTTTGTTGAGATAAATTCTGGTTGTATTTATGCGTACCTACATCATCGGTATGTGAACTTACAATAATCTTATCATTCGGATGAGATTTTAAGAATGGAATCAAAATATCATCTAAGGCTTTTTTTGCTTCCTCTGTAAGGTCTGTTGCATTTGATTCGTATTGAATATCTTTTAGTACAAATGCTGCGCCTTCAACTGGTTTTTCGATAATAGGAACTTCCTTTACAATTGCTTCAACAGGCGTAAGTTGCAGCGTTTTCTTGATTACAGGGCTCGAACACATTTCTTTTGTTTCAACAAATAAGGTGTCAATTACATATGCCGGTTTCTGAATAAAGATTGCGTACTTTGTATTCTGAGATAAGGATAAATTGTAAGAACAAGCGGTTAAACGGAATGTATCAAGCACGCTGGTTTTATTTTTCAAATTTGTTTTCTGAATGTTTAAAAGCTCACCTGCACATTGCCCGGAAGGATTTAAAACACTTACATCCAGGTTGCATATAAATGGAGGAGGAGGGATGATTTCAAGTGAATAGATATCATCACAACACGTTTCATGGAAGAAAGGTGTGCCGCCTGGTCTGTTCGATACAAGGAATCCCTTTTTACCATTATCAGATAATGTAAAACTTAATTCGTCCTGAGGTGAATTGATCGGGAATGATAAATTCTCCGGACGTAAAAACTTTTTACCATCTTTTTCAATTTTGTAAATATCAAGTCCGCCTGCATTGGTCAAACCATTGGAGCTATAGTAGAATGTTTGGGTCGGAACGTGGAAGTAAGGTGTACAATCCGTTTCAGATGTATTGGCAGGAGAGAAGTTGATGGGCTTGTTCCAGGTTTTTTTACTTTCATTATAAGACGTATACCAAATATCCAAACCTCCTTTTCCATCTGGCCTGTCTGAAACAAAGTATAAATATTCCGTTTGATTCACCTTCGGTTTATATGCAGGTTTGTTGTTTCCTGTTTTACGCGGAGGCATATTTTTATTAGCAGGAGCAGTAGTAGTTTCTGTTGCCGGAGCAGTAGCAGTATCAATAACAATGGTAGGTTGAGTACTTGTATAACCAGGCAAATTTATTGGGTCTGGAAGTTTACTTGGGTGAGACCATTTGCCGGAAACTTTTTCAGAATAATATAGCTCGCAGGTAACTTTGCCGTTGTGGTTTTTGGTGCATTTGGTAAAATAAAATCTTTGCGAGTAAGGTGAATAAACAAAGTTTCCCATATCAACATTCGGATCGTTTATGTCTTCTAATATTCCTTGTTCTACCCATTCGTTTTTAACCTTTTTGGCTTCATAGATCTGACGCACCGGTTGTTTCTGATAATGCTCATCACGGGTATCATAATATTCAACAGAGTCAATACGAAGTGAACCAAATGCAAGCGTCATACTGTCCATTATAACAGGAGAGAATTCAGTATGCGGGTGATTTACAGAGTTGCCGACATTTTTGATAATCACATTTTGTGGGAAATCGCGGTAAACCATTCCACTGTCACAACCGGCAATATCTTTCGCCAATGCAGATTTGAATGATTTATCGCCAATAGATGAAGACAGTTTTCTGAATTCTACAAAAGCAACTTTTGCTTCTTCATATCTTCCGCACATTTTTAGCATGAGTGCCTGATAATATAAAGCAATAGGATATTCATTCGGGGATGTCTTATAAACCTTTGAATAGGTTGATTCTGCCGATTTATAGTTTCTTGAAAAACGATACATTTCAGCAACCTGAAAAAGCGCTTTGATATCGCTTGAATCATTTTTAACTACTTCTTCATAATAAAATAGTGCGGTATAAATATCTCCTGTTTCCTGCGCTGTTTTGGCACGCGCTTTCATTTTTGATAAGCTTAGATTTTTATCTATGCCCTCATCTGCCGTTTGTGCAAAAAGAGATATTGAAAATATGGAAAGAATAAAAACAATACTGAATGATAAATATTTCATAGAGTGTATTGAAGTAAAAGATTGTTTAAGGAAATATTTAATATCTATCACAAGGTAAAGTAACTTTATTAGATGCTCTTGAAGGAGTAGTATAGGTAAGCGATACTTCCCAGGCAGTTTTATTGCGCGTATTATCGCTTAATGTAGACATGTTGAAATCCCAGCTTATTCCGAAAGCAAAGCGATTATAATTTACACCTGCTACTACAATAACTGCGTCTGAATTAACTGTGCTACCTCTGTATCCTGCACCGGCTAATAGTCCCAGGTTTTCTGTCATTTTACGACTAGCATTAATACCAGTAAGGAAATCTGTGGCAGTTGCAGAGTTCATGTATAAAATATGTGGAATCAACGATAGTTTTGGTGTCATGAAATAAACTGCGGAAGCATTGAATACATGTCTGAATGGTACGGCTTTCGTTGCACTGCCATAGCCTTCCATAGGCCTGTTGATATTGAACAACGCATATCCGCCAGCAAGCTTTACTTTTCCAAATAAGTGTGACCAGCCTACTCCGGCATTTACATTTAAATAACTCCAGTTATTTTTTAATGTGCCTTCCGTTGAATTTGCTGTAGGGTCATAAGCTCCCAATTGATAATTCCATTGAGCAGGGAAAGTCTGATCATTTGTATTGATGTTTCGCATTACAACTCCGGTCTGAACACCAAAACGCAACAAATGTCCTCGGTAGTTTTTTTGATAACTTCCGGATATAAGAATTTTATTGGTGTGTAGAAAATAGGAACTCACCTGGTCATTGATAATGATTGCACCAAGTCCAAATTCATTTGGTCTTCTCAGGAATTTTTTTTCGACCGAAACCATGTTTGTTTTCATGGCAGGGGAGATTTGTGCCCACTGTGTTCGTGAGTTGGCACATGCTTTAATGTCTCCATCGAAATTACCTGTATACGCAGGATTCAGTGAAAGATTCGATGTGTAATATTGAGTCAGATGTATATCTTGTGCAATACAATCTATTTTAACGGCCGCTAAAACAGCCACGAACAAAATGGTGTATATTATTTTCATCTTCTAATTAAAAAAACTATGCTTACCATGTTCCCAAATGGGAGTTATAATAATTGGCCATGTAGTTGTATTGTTCATGAGTAAATTTTAAACAAACGCATGAGGTGTAATAACTCATTACATTAGAAACATCCGGATAATATAAGTCTCCGTTTGCATCTTTTACATTGCTTATATATACACAGCTTGTTTCATCGATATATTCAGATGTTTTTTTTGCCGGGTCATAAGGGTCGGCAGGGGTATCACAAAAACCATCTCCTGCAGTTTTACAATTGCTTCCATTTGCTAATTCAGGAACACTCTTTTCAAACGTGTGGCTTAATCCAAAGAAATGTCCCAATTCATGGGCGATTGTTGATGCATCTGCACAATTTTTTTTGATTACGACATTGCCGTATCCTGCAATGCCTCCTAAGCTTGCATAGCCACAGGTTTTTTTCTCAATTTTATCCGGTTCTTTAATAAAAAACATATTAATCCGGTTGGTCAGACGGAACATTGGAGTCAATTCCTGTTCTCTCTTATCAATTGGGTGATCATGCGCAAGATAACTGTATTGGTAGTTATCGATGTATTTAAACTCACAAACAGTAAAGGATGCTTCAATAGGTTTAAAAATCTGGTTTATATTAGCCATGACAGCATTTATATAGCTTTCGCTAATACCTATACTATTTGAATCTTTAACAATATGTACAACAACAAGAAATTGCTTATTGATTTTTGTCAGCGGTTTAATGGAATCTTCTAGTACAGAAGCTTTAGCTGTTGATATATGAATAAATATCAAAAATAGCATTAAACCTATATTGAGGAGAAAATATTTTTTCAAAATATAATTTTTTTATTTGTGGTAAATCTTTTTAATTTCTGTAGGTTTGTGTAATATTTTGAATGCAAAGTAATATTACTTTTTATAAAATGGCTAATTATTTGAAAATTATATTTCTGTCAGCAGTTTTTTTAACGAATACCCTGTATGGACAAACTGCTGATATAGTGCAAGGATGCGTCCCTTTAAAGGTTAATTTTACTGCACCTGCTACAAGTTCTACCTATTTTTGGGATTTTAAAGATGGTGTAACATCCAACCTTCAAAATCCTGCAAATATTTTTAATAAAGCAGGGATTTATAACGTCACATTTCAGGAATCTGTCGGCGGACCTGTGATTAAAACGATTAAAATTGAAGTATTTAAAGAACCTATTTTAAATATCAAGGTTGCTTCGGGTTGTTATCCGTTGAATGCTCAAATTGTCAGTACATCTACCATAGATCCTAAGATTACCGTTCAAAATTATACATGGGTATTTGGCGACGGTGTAACTACTCAAGGCCCTACAGCATCCAGCATTACACATCCATATAATGCTAAGGGCGTTTACAATATATCGCTGGGAATAGAGACTCAATATCCTTCCTGTAACAAAACAGGAATTTTTAATAGTGCGATAGAAGTATTTGAACCTCCTGTTGCCTCTTTTACAACCAATCCCGACAATACGGTTTCCTGTAATTCAACCCTGACTGTAGGTTTTACAAATGCATCAACAGGTGTACAGCCTTTAACCTATCTGTGGAATCTTGGAAACGGACAAACATCAACTGCGGTGAATCCACCAACGCAGACATATACGAAGAACTCTTACAATGCAAGTTTAACTGTAAAGTTTGCTTCAAACCTGGCAGGTTGTACAGCAACAGCAAGTAAAGGCATCAGTGTTGGAAGACCAATTCCAACCATAAGAACCGCTAAGGACACCACCTGTATCATTGATACGGTTGTATTTACAACAGCTACTGCCGGTATAAGATTGTGGTCTGTAGATGCGAACAGCAAAATTATTGGAGCAAACAACCGGGATAGTCTCCGTGTTGTATTTTCTAAAAGTGGTGCTCATTTAGTCAGTCTTCAGATTACAACTCCTGATGGAGCTTGTTCTGATAAAATTTCAAGAAGTATTTATATAGATGAAGTATTGGCCAGCATACAGCATACTCCTCAATATAGTTGCTCCAGCCCAATAACTGTTCAGTACAAAGCGATAGCCAACCAATCAAATGTGCAGTATAAGTGGACCTTTAATGACAGTACAAAAAGTACGAATCAATCTGTCAGCCATACATATAAAACAATACATAGTGATTACTATGGTATCAATGATGTAGAAGTGCAGGCAACTTTTCTGCAGGTCACTTCTAAAAAGACTGGATGTAAAGCGATCGCATGGTCACTTGATACCATGTGGCTCCCGAATGCAAGGTTGATGCCTGATGTAACAAAAGGCTGTGCACCGTTAAACGTGCAGTTCAGCGATTCCAGTAAATCCAATGATCCGATTGTTAAATGGAAATGGTTATATGGAGATGCAACAGATCAAACTACTTCTACGAAGCAGGCGGTTTCTCATACCTTTGCTCAACCGGGCGTATATAGTAATCGATTGATCGTTACTACTAAAAGAGGATGTATCGATACATCTTATGCTGTAGCAATTGAAGTAGGTTCAAAGATTACCGGTCTTGATTTCACTGCCAGCAAAACTGATGTTTGTCCGGGTGAAGCTGTATTATTTACGCCTGTTTTACCCTCAGGAGCATTAGCATCCATTGATGCCTATCATTTCAGTACGGAAGGGAACAGATCTTTTCATTGCAGTAATCAAAAAGATTTGACATGGTCATATAAGTATTTAACAGGCCCTCAAAATGTAACGTTGACTGTTGACTACAACGGTTGCTTTACACAGGTAAACAAAAATAGCTATGTAAATGTTAAAGGTACTATTGCAAAAATTGATTATAGCGCAGCTTGTTCAGATCCGTTAAAATATCATTTTAGGGATGTGAATAAAAATGCGACCAGTCTTAGCTGGGATTTTGGAGATAATAAATCAGGTACCGCATTAAATGAAGTGCATGATTATGCTGTGAGAGGTGACTATAAAGTTATACTTACAGCTCTTGATGCGACAAGCGGTTGTGCTGCAACCAAAGATACAGTAATTGTTAAGCCTCGTTCACTACAAGCAAAAATGACCATTGATACGTTATTATGTAGAAATGGTACCTATACATTCAGATCCAATAAGTCTGTAGATGTAGATGCACAGTGTTATAAAGGATACGACTGGAGAACTCCTTCAAGTGATGTAAGACAATTAGTGACCAGTTCAACTTATGCGACTTTCCAATTCACGAAAGCCGGTGTCTTTACTACACAGTTGATCGTTACCGATGTCAATGGTTGCAAAGATACCACTACACAGAAGATTAAAGTATTTGATATCAAACCTAAATTTACAGCTGATGACCAATTGATCTGTAATCCAGGGATTGTCCATTTTACGGATCAATCAATAGGAGATACGACAGTGGTTGACTGGGAATGGAACTTTGGTGATCATACTGGCGGATTCGTACAAAATCCTGCTCATACCTATTTTGCAAAACCCGATTCAAATTCAACATACACGGTTAGATTAGTAGCATCAGATATATTAGGTTGTAGGGATACTTCGTATGTTATGGTGCAGCAATATGAGCCAACTAGTTCTATTGTCATAACCAAGCCGCTGCTTTGTTTAGGTGAAACCGCAAAAATTACCGCTACAGATTACACGCAGGGTGGATCTAACTTAAAGTATAGCTGGGATTTTGGAAACAGCACAACAAGTACGCAACAAGCAAATAATGTCTTGTATGCAAGTGATGCTCTTTACACCGTCTTGCTTAATTTTGAAGAGATATCCTCGGGTTGTAAAGGCACTACAGCAGCAGCCGTAAGTGTTCAGACATATCCTACAGCATCCTTTACCACAAGTGCAGATACAATCAAAGTATTATGTGCTCCGAAGGTTGTTTCTTTTACAGATAATTCAACATCTAAATATGCCTTTAACAGTCAGTGGAATTTTGGTAATGGTGAAGTATCATATCAGCCATCATACACATTAGTGTACTCTAAGGGCAATTATAAAGTGCAGCATATTGTAGCTACAGCGAATGGCTGTGCAGATACTACTTACAAAAGCTTTAAAGTATTTCAGCCGGAGGGTAATTTTGTTGCAGATAAAAACGCCATTTGTAAAAGCGAATCCATTCATTTTGAAATCAAAGATACCTCTGATGTTGTCAGCTATGCCTGGGCATTCGGCGATGGAACAGTCGTTGAAAATACAGCTCCTGTAGATCATACTTATAATTTCCATCCGCCAAGTGGTTCAACATTAGCGAAGTTAAGCTTGGTAGGTTCTGAGGGATGTAATTATCAGGTGCAAAGTCCTATTACTATTTATCAGGTAATCTCTGAATTTGACAGACTGGATGGCGTTGATTCATCAAGTTGTTTTAATGATGGCCCATATACATTAACCAATAAATCTACCGGTGCCAGTTCGTATTACTGGGACTTTGGAGATGGACAAACATCTACGGTGCAGAATGTTAATTCCCATGCATATGCAAGTGCCGGAGAATATGATGTAACGCTGGCTGTGAAAAGTCAACAGTTAGGCTGTGCAGATACAATCGTCAAAAAAATAATTATTTACGAGAATCCGGTTATACACGCTATTGGCGATACGGTTTGTCAGGTAGCAGGTTCTGTATCCATGAGTGTAACCAATCCAAACCCTACCAGTACCTACAGCTGGACGCCTGGTACAGGCCTTTCGAGTGCAACAAGTCCAAGTCCTGTTGCAACCATTAGTCACAGCGTGCACTATCAGGTGGTGGAGACAGATAAAAATGGCTGTACTGATAAGACAGATGTGCCGGCGATTGTTATTGAATCTATTAACCTTAGAAGTTTAGATACAAGTATTGTTATCGGAGATGCTATTCAATTGCCCGTTGTTGGTGAATCGTATTATAAATTTACCTGGACCCCAACAACAGGACTTAGCTGTTTGCAATGTAATTATCCTAAAGTGCAGCCGTTGGAAGATATTCGCTACAACCTGAATGTTACCGATGTACGTGGATGTTATAATGAAAACTATTTCTACAATATTGTTATTAAACCAGAAACGTTTGTGAAGCTTCCTTCTATGTTTACACCGAATGGTGATGGTAATAATGATATTGTGTATGTGAACGGCTGGGGGATTAAAAATCTATTAACTTTCGAAATATTTAACCGTTGGGGACAATTAATTTATACATCAAATAATATTACTGAAGGCTGGGACGGAACGTTTAATGGAGCTGTGCAGAGTTCAGACATATATGTATATAAGGTGAAGGCTCTGACCTGGAGGAATGTAGAAATAGAAGAGGAAGGATATATTAACCTCGTTCGTTAAATAAATAGTAAAAAAGGCTGCTTTCGAATCCGGGAGCAGCCTTTTTTTTGACGTGAGTAATCTTGTATGAATGCCGGTACAGATGCTATAAATTGTTCAATCAGTCATTAGTCTGTGAATTTTCCGATAGATGCAAACTGGGCAATCACATCCCGGTTTTGCATATTGTCATTGTTTAAGCAGATCATAATTTCTTCCTCGGGAATATAGAAATTGTAAAGCTCCAGCACGCGCATAAAGTGCCTGCAAAACATTTTTTTTGATTCTGCAATTGAACTTGCTCCTTTATTCCATTCTAATTGCGAGACAGTGGCATCAAGAAATGGAGGAATCTCTTCAAACGGATTTACATCATGCGTAGGGCTGTCTAGTACTCCATAGTATACTTTTGTAAGCCACCGGATTCTTTTTTCAGGAGATAATGTTTCATCATTCATAATCTACTTTTTTAAATAAAACAATTGACTGGTTATTTGAAATAGTTTTTTACAACACAAAAAACAGAGCGATGTTGCTAAGCTATATATAAGATAAAAAAAATAATCGAGAGTTATTGTCCCGGCTTCGTATTTTGAGCGGTAATAGTTATGTTTCCGGTATTTAAATTGTATGAAGCAACTAAATAGTCAGGATTTAAGAACCAGGTAGTCAGCTGGGCATAATGATTATCTTCTTCGATGTTAACAGGCTGGGCAGAGCCTATATAGTCGTTGTAATAATCTAAGATTTGATAGTAAATTTTATTTCCTTTAGCTTCATTCGGTTCATTGAATGCAATGCTATATCTATATAAGGAGTCGTTTTTAAAATTAAATTCCAGTTTGCCTTTACGGTTCAAAAAATGAATATCCATAATCGATTCCTGGAATCCTTTTGCTCCAAGCTGATCGTTTAGATCTTCGTCATGCAATTGAGAAAAGTAGGTGAATTTATTTTGTACCTGGCTTGAGGACATGCCCAGTGATACCTTTTCAAACAACAGAAGATTAGTTTTATCCTCTGCATTAAATTGCAATGAAGTATTTGTTGATTGTTTCGGTAACGTGTCTGGATTAACAGATGGTAAAGAGTCGGTTTTATTGAACTTGGAAGAATCCAGCACTTGTGTGCCATCTGTCTCCGGACTGGTACAGGCTGGAGCAATCAGGATCAAACAAATACTATATAATAAAACTCTTTTCATATTAAATGTTAAATCGGGTCTATATTGATGATAATTCTTCCTTTAGAACCCATATGCATGTTCTGTTCACTTCCGATAATGGTTGCAATTTCATTCTTAATGGATTGCAGACCTTTGATATCTCTTTCTAATTTAATAAAAAGTTCGATATGATAATAATTTCTCAAACGTTCAATAGAAGGTGCCTGAGGCCCTAAAACGCGTTTACTGCCAATTTTAGCTCTTAATTTTGCAGCCAGCTGCTCCCCGTACTTTAAAGCTTCTTTTTTATCTAAATGTAATACAGATACATGTATCATGCGTGTAAATGGCGGATACAAATACATTTCGCGTTCATAGACCTCGCGTGTGAAAAAATTATCGTAATCATTTTTTTGAATGAATGGAAAAACCGGATGATCCGGTTGTGCTGTCTGAATGATCACTTTACCCATACCGCTTTTTCTGCCGGCTCTGCCGCTTACCTGTACAATCATCTGATAGGTTCGTTCAATAGCTCTGAAGTCAGGGAAGTAGAGCATGCGGTCGGCGTCATATACCCCAACCAATTCAACGTTTGCAAAATCCAGTCCTTTCGTAACCATTTGTGTACCGATCAGGATATCGATTTCACCCTGACTGAAAGCTGTTATCAATTCAGCGAAGCTATTTTTGCGGCGCGTTGTATCCAGGTCCATGCGGCTGATTCTTGCTTCCGGCAGAATCAGTTGTAATTCATCTTCTATACGCTCTGTGCCGGCGCCCACTGTTTTCAATCTGTTGGAGCTGCAGCTATCACATTTGTTCGGAACTTTACGGGCGAAGCCGCAATAATGACAGCGCAGCTCATGACTGAACTGATGGTATGTGAGACTTACCGAACAGCTGTTGCACATGGGGATATTTCCGCAATCTTCGCACTCAAGCATTGGAGCGTAGCCTCTGCGGTTTTGGAAAATAATTACTTGCTTTTTATTGGCGATTGTTTCGCGGATAGCTGTTAGCAGCTTCAAAGAGAAACCTTGCTGTACGGTTTTGTTTTTGCGTTCCGTTTTCATGTCTGCAAAAATAATTTCCGGTAAAGCTACATCTGCATAGCGTTTCAATAGAGGAACGTAGCCCCATTTGTTTTTTAATGCGGCGTCCCGGCTTTCAACACTGGGGGTAGCAGAACCTAGCAATGTCTTTGCACTATGTATGCGTGCAAGCACCAGGGCAGAATCTCTGCCGTTATAACGCGGAGCAGGGTCTTGCTGCTTGTAGGAAGCTTCGTGCTCTTCATCTACAATTACTAAACCTAAATGTGTAAATGGTAAAAATATTGCTGAACGCACACCGACAATAAAATCATAACGTCCTTCCTGCAAGCCTTTCCATACCTCTACACGTTCGTTATCGGAAAACTTTGAATGGTATACACCCATTCTGTCGCCGAAATATTCTTCCAGCCGGTTTACAATTTGTGTGGTGAGAGCAATTTCGGGAAGCAGCAATAAAGCCTGGGAACCATTGTCAATACTGCGTTTGATAAGGTCTATGTAAATCTCTGTTTTACCGCTGCCGGTAACACCGTGTAGCAGTACAATATCTTTTGAATGAAATTGCTGGAGAATGGATTCTTTGGCAGCTTCCTGGTCGGCAGATAAAGAAACATTGTGCTTCTTTTCATCCGGTCTGAATGTAAGTCTGGAAACAATTTCTTCAAACGAAATAAAGATCTCGCTTTTTAATAGCGTTTGCAGGGAGGAGGCTGAAATATTTGTATTAAGCAGTGCTGATTTTTCAATGCCTAGCTGGTTGCTTTGCGGATCTTGTATAACAGGAACCTGTTGTAAATAACGCAGTATGATTTCCTGCTGCTTCGGCTTTTTTTCAAGCTGGTCCAACAGTGCCGATAAAGATTCGTTGGAAATAAACGTCTCGTTTAAACGAATGCGAGTTACAATTTTGGGACTGTATTTTTCTTTTACTTCTTCGAATAATAAAATTGCCTGTTTTTGAATCAGGGCTTTAATAATGGACTGTACTCCCGATGAATCTATAAGTTTTGAAATGTCCTTATAACTCAATGTTTTTGAGCGGAGCTCATGTATGACTCGTTTTTCTTTCTCTGTGAGGTCAAAGTCAGATTCTTTAAAAGCCGGGTTCAGCTGAATCATGGATTCGCTGCTAAGCTTAAAGCCGCTGGGTAATGCGGCTTGCAGTACTTCACCCGGTGTACATAAATAATATTCTGCCATCCAGTCCATGAACTTGAACTGAGAGGAATTCATCGTTGGCTCAATATCCAGAATATCCAGTATTTCTTTTGTCTGATAAGCGGCAGGTTTGTTCGGGTGTATTTTTTTAACGACACCAGTTACAAATTTCCGCTGGCCAAAGGGAACAATAACACGAACACCAACGCTGATATTTCGGATGTATGTTGAGGGAATTTTATACGTAAATAATTGCGGAAGAGGTAGAGGTAACACTACATCACAATATTCTTCTTCACGATTCACCTTACTGCTCATTAATGCGTTTGTACGAATTATTTAATAATTGTAACGTTTGGTAATAGTTTGCTTGCTTCCGCATAAGTTGTTGCAGGCCATTCCGGATGGTCTCGCAGGTCTACTAATTTTAATGCAGGCATTTTTGATAATACTACAGGTAATTTTCCCATGTATCTTGTACCCGTTAAATTCAGGCATTCAAGCTTTGTTAACGAGCTGAACGATGCCGGAAGCGTAGGTATACGATTAAATGAAAGGTCGAGGCAAACCAAGTTGGTGAACTGCATAACTTCTTCAGGCAGCACCGTTAATTTCTGCATAGACAAATCCAGCTTCTGAACTTTTAATGGTTCTTTCATGGCTTCTTCAATCGAATAATATGTTTTATAAGATTGGCAAAGGGAATCGTATGACTGCTGAGCCATTGCATAGATACCTGAAAGTATGAAGAATGAAAGAATAGCTATTTTTTTCATATTAATTTAAATGTTTTAATTGATCTAATAATTCACTTACGGAACTTGTTGGCAATTGACAGGTTTTATCAAAACACAAATAAATAAGTGTTTTGTCTGGTACAGGCTTGCGGTCTACGAGGAGCGGCAGTGTGCTTGCTTCAACTGATCCGCAGATTATTTTATTCGGATGATAAATACGATCAATTTCTTTGCGTACTTGAATACTGTCTTTTCCGCTAATAACGATTTCTGCTGTTGGTGATACCATGCTTGTCATCAGGCAACCCCAGTTGGATAAATAAGAAGGATCTGCCAGGAAAGCTTTTTTGAAACGGGATGCAGTTTTTTTACCGTACTCAATCCAGTCGTCGTTGACTAATAGTTTTCCTAAATGGTATAAATTTCGTGCCAAAGAAGAATTGGAAGCAGGGATTACGTTGTCGAATATTTCTTTTTTGCGTGCAATCAGTTTTTCACTATCGCTTGAAGTATAAAAGAATAGACCTTCGGTTTCATCGTAAAACTGGTCGATTACCTGGTTTACAAATTTGATGGAATGCCGCAGCCATTGCTCATCCAGGCTTACTTCATACAAGGCCAGATAACCTTCGATCACAAAGGTATAATCTTCAAGGAAACCTTGAATAGAAGCTTTCTTATTTTTGTATGAATGATAAAGTGTTTTGCCATCATACAGTTTTGTAAGAATAAATTCTGCATTTAAAAGTGCTGTGTTCAATATGCGCTCATCTCCTAAAATTCTGTAAGCATCACACAAGCCTTTTAACATGATGCCGTTCCATGATGCCAGTATTTTATCATCAAGGCCCGGATGTTCCCGTGGATCACGCGCAGCAAACAAGCGGTTTTTCCATTGTTGTGTGTAGTTGCCCAATGAGTCTTCACTCAGGTTATGCATGGCAGCAAATTCTGCATCTGCGAATTTGCGGTATAAGATATTCATACCATGTTCCCAGTTTCCGGTTTGGGTAATGGAATAGTAGGCAGCGAATAGTGTTATGTCCTCGCCAATAATATCTTTTAATTCGTCGTACTGCCAGCAATAAAATTTTCCTTCGATACCTTCACTGTCAGCATCCAGTGCGGAGTAGAAGCCGCCTTCCGGAGAGATCATCTCACGTTTCAGCCATGAATAGGTTTCCAGTATTATTTCTTTATACAAAGGCTTTTTAGTGATGGTATATGCTTCGCTGTATAAAGAAAGTAATTGTCCGTTGTCGTACAGCATTTTTTCGAAATGCGGGGCAAACCATTCTCCGTCTACCGAGTAGCGTGCAAAGCCACCGCCAACAGTATCGTATATGCCACCCATGGCCATTTTGTCAAGCGTGCGGATAACCTGTTCCAGAGCGCCTTGCCGGCCGGTGGTAGCATAATCTCTAAGTAACCATAAGTAAATGGAAGACATTGGAAACTTTGGTGCTTTATCCATTCCGCCCATGTTCAGATCAAACTGTTTCGACAAACGATCGTATGCATGGTCCAGATCTTCATGCCTGAAAGATTCGGATTCGTCTACCAATCCGAATTTGTTTACATCACTTTGATTCAGTGCTTCTGTAAATCCTTCGGCTGATTTTACAAGATCTTCCCGGTGGTTGATATATGCATTTGAAACCTGTTCAAGTAAATTAAGCCAATGTTCTTTCGGGAAATACGTGCCGCCATAAAAAGGCTTCGCATCCGGAGTTAAAAAAACATTTAACGGCCAGCCGCCGCGAAGGCCCATGGCTGTAGTGGCGTCCATGTAAATCTGATCGATATCCGGTCGTTCTTCCCGGTCTATTTTGATATTTATGAATGATGTGTTCATTACATCCGCTACATCCTGCTGTTCAAAACACTCATGTTCCATAACATGGCACCAGTGACAGGCAGAGTAACCAATGCTCACAAGAATGGGTTTATCTTCACTTAGCGCTTTTTGCAGTGCTTCTTCTCCCCATGGAAACCAGTCGACAGGATTGTGCGCATGCTGCAGTAGGTAAGGGCTGCTCTCGCTGGCAAGCCTGTTGGTATGTGCATGTGGCGCTTTCATATAATTATATGCATTGAGCTTTTAATGTTGCAATCTCATCGGAAACATTCCAATAAGAAAATTGTTCGAAACGTTGAATGGTTTGTTTCAGGAATTGCTGGTGTGTGCTGCTTGTCGGGTGAAATGGTTTGTGGTGCAGCATTTTTTGTAGCTGATCCCATTCCTGCATCGCATCGATGAGGGCAGGAGAGAAGGTCCAATGCGCAAGCTTCTTCCAGATATAATCTTCTGCCTGCTTATTCGGATGTATCAGGTCTTCCTCGTAATACCTGTAATCACGCAGGTCGTCTATCTGTATTTCGTAAGCAGGGAAGTAATGGCAGTCATTATGCTGTTCGCAGATATAATGTACGGCGGAAAGAAGAATTGCTTTGCTCACACTATTTAATGGCAACGTATCTTTGATGTGGCGTACCGGACTAACAGTAAAAATAATTTTTATGTTAGGATTCAGTTCTTTCAGTTTATGATAAACCGTTTCAAAGTCTTCGAGTATATGTTTGACGGAAAGTAATTCTTTTTTGAAATACCTCCCGCTTTGTTTGTGACAATTGTTAACGATGTGATTGCTTTCCACATGGCGGTATACCCATGCAGAGCCTAATGTGATAACCAGGCAGGAAGCCCGTGCAAGCGCTTTGGCCGTAGCTCCAATACGTTCATTGCTCAAGGCATGAAGTTGTTCTGGAGTTAATGCAGAGATTTCAGAATGGAACTGATGATCGTACCACACTTCGCCTAAAGAAGCGGGGAAGGGATTGAATTTTTTCTCAATGGAAATCGTCAGTAAGTTGAAAATAGAAATGGGATTGAATGTTGTACCAAAGGGATTTGCTGCAACATTGAATTTATAATATTGCAGTTTATCTCCGATCATATCGGCAAAACACGAACCCATGGTTACAATGGTTTGATTGTGTTCAAGGGTAAACGGTGCTTTTCCTGGTGATATTTCCGTACGGGTGATCATTTCCATGCTATTTACTACAAAGTACGAAGGATTTCAGAAACATGCTAAAGAAAGGCCGAAGGCCTAATGCGAAAAGCTCAACGCACAAATCTTTACTATGGGGAACTAATGGTATTCTCAAAAGCTTTAGGCATTAAGCCTTTTGCTTTTAGCATTATAATGAAAAAAGCCTCCTGCGTATGAACACAAGAGGCTTTATGTTAATGGTAGATGAGAATTACTCAGCTACAACTGTAAATTTTAATTCAACTTTCACTTCTTTGTGTAAGTCAACTACTGCAGTATGCTCGCCAGCATCTTTAACATCACCTTTGAAAGCGATTTTCTTACGATCTACGTTGATACCTTTTTTAGCTAAAGCATCAGAGATCTGTAAAGATGTAACTGCACCGAAGATTTTACCAGTATCACCAACTTTAGCAGCAATCTCA
This sequence comes from Cytophagaceae bacterium, assembly GCA_021151805.1. Classification (GTDB taxonomy): domain Bacteria; phylum Bacteroidota; class Bacteroidia; order Cytophagales; family Cytophagaceae; genus Cytophaga. The sequence goes on from JAGKWN010000009.1 coordinate 19,715, forward strand.
AGTGCAAGACCAGCGATTTTCTCTGAAGTAGCGATAGCGTCTTTCTTCAATTTCTCTGCTTTGTGAGCTGCTTGCTTAATGTTTTCAGCAACAACTTTTTTAGCAGATTCAGTAGCATTGATAGCGTATCCACGTGGAATAAGGAAGTTGTTTCCGTATCCAGCTTTTACCTGAACTAAGTCATTCTTATAACCTAATCCTTTGATGTCTTCTTTTAAAATAACTTCCATGATTTTACCTCCTATTAGATTATTTTAAAGAATCTGTTACGTATGGTAATAAACCGATTAAACGAGCACGTTTAACAGCCTGAGAAACTTTACGCTGATATTTCAAGCTCGTTCCTGTAAGACGACGTGGTAAGATTTTACCTTGCTCGTTTACAAATTTCAACAAGAAATTTGGATCTTTATAGTCGATGTAAAATATGCCCATTTTCTTGAAACGGCAATATTTTTTTCTGTTCTCGACTCTGTTGATTGATTCGTTCTGAAGTGTCATAATTATGCTTTCTCCTCCACTTTTTCGGATTTCTTAAATTCTCCTTTTCTTCTTTTGATGTTGTATGCAACAGCGTGCTTATCTAGTGCGGTTGTTAAAAAACGCATGATACGCTCATCTCTGCGATACTCAGTCTCTAGAGTGTTGATTACTGAAGTCGCTGCTTCAAATTCAACTAAGTGATAGAAACCAGTGTTTTTCTTTTGAATTGGGTAAGCAAGCTTACGCAACCCCCAGCTTTCTTCGTTCACAATCTTAGCGCCGTTATCAACGAGCACCTGCTTGAACTTCTGTGCGGCATCCTTCATCTGAGAATCAGATAAAACGGGAGTTAAAATGAATACCGTCTCGTACTGTTTAAGTGACATAGTTAACTTGTTATGATAAATTTATTAGGATTGCAAAGGTAGGGTATTTACTGCGGAATACCAAAAATACTCATATTATTCAGCCTGAAGAGCCTGAAAATAAAAATAGCCGAAGGGATAAAACATAAAAAAGCCCTTAAAACGAATTTTAAGGGCTTTTTTATGAGAATATAGAGATTATTCTACTACAAATGATCCTGTACCGATCAAACTTCCTTCAGCGTAAACTTCAATAGTTTGTTTACCAACTTTGTAAGCTCCTTCTTTTGTATAGCTTACAGATACCGGAGAAATTACACCGTTGTATAATACACTTGTTTTTGCAGTATAGAACAATGTTTGTGTACCGTATTTGAATTCACCGCTTGAAGCACCTGTGATTGTAGCGCCATCCGGCTCAACAATACGGATATATAAATCTTTTGTATTTTTCTGAGCGACTTTGTTTTCAGCAATAGTAAATACAATTTTAATCTGCTCAATTGCTTTGCCTTTGTAAGCATCACCTATTTTTTCCTTGCCTTTAGAGCTTACAGCGATTACTTTGATGTTTTCAGCCTTTAAAACAGAAGCTACAGCTACTTTTTTAGCTAACTCTGCCTTTTCCTGATCTAATGAAGAAATCATTTGATCTTTTTGACTTAAGTCAGACTTTTGTTTATTAATGATCGTATCCTGCTGAGCTAACTGTACTTTCAGGTCTGATACCTGTTTTTCAGCGTCAGCTTTTAATTTATTTGCGTTGTCAATTTCACCTTTTATGCTGTAATACTGATTTTTGAAGTATTTAGCATCTTTTTCAAGTTTCACTTTCATTTCTTCCAGTTGAGCAATCTGAGCTTCAAGTTCAGCATTTTTGCCACCTGCTTCTTCAAGTTTTGCGCTGGTTGCTTTTAACTCCTCGATTTTAGCAGTCAAAGCAGCTGTCAAACTATCACGTTGTGCATCTTTTTGAACAATTATCTGTTCTTTCTGCTTGATTTCATCATTTTGCTTGTAGTTAAAGAAACCTTGGATCCCATTGATAGCTAATAATACTACCGCTAAAACAATGATCCATACCTTATTATTGTTTTTTGTTTCTTTAGCAACTTGTTTTTTTTCCGGACTCATAAAAGAATAGTTTTGAAAAGTTCTATCGTAAAAATACCAAATCTTACATATAATCCAATAAATCGTCTGTTTAAAGTATATATTTTTTATAGTTTAGTCCAATATCACTTATTTGGATAGTACGAGTTATTTAGTTAGCAACAGCTCCGTATATCTCTGTATTATGAATTGCAAAAATCTAGCTTTAACTTTGAATGCATTCAATAAAATTAACTGGAGGCTTACTCCCTATCCCGATTTAGTATGAATATTACGATTCCTAAAATCCATCATAAAGACTCTAAGAATTTCTTTTTAATCGCCGGACCCTGCGTGGTAGAAGGCCGTGAGATCTGTTTAGAGATTGCTGAGAAACTGATTACGATTACAGACAAATATAAAATTCCATTGGTATTTAAAGGCTCTTACCGCAAGGCAAACCGTACCAAGGTGGATTCATTTACGGGAATAGGCGATGAAAAAGCCCTGAAGATTTTGGAAGAAGTTGGTAAAACATTCAATATTCCTACGATTACAGATATTCATGAATCGCATGAAGCGGCTATGGCTGCAGCTTATGTGGATGTATTACAGATTCCTGCTTTTTTATGCAGACAAACAGAACTGTTGGTTGCCGCGGCACAGACAGGTAAAGTTGTAAGTGTGAAAAAAGGCCAGTTCCTGTCCGGACAGTCCATGCAGTTTGCGGTTGAAAAAATCAAAGCTGCAGGTAATAATAATGTAATGCTTACAGACCGTGGAAATTCATTCGGATACAGTGACCTGGTAGTTGACTACAGAAACATTGTTGAAATGAAAGCTTTTGATGTACCGGTAGTAATGGATTGTACACATTCTTTACAACAGCCGAATCAATCATCAGGTGTTACAGGCGGTAAACCTGCATTGATCGAAACAATCGCAAAAGCAGCAATTGCTGTAGGTGCTGATGGATTATTCATGGAAACACACCCGAACCCTGCGAAGGCGTTGTCTGATGGTGCAAATATGATTGCGTTGGATAAGCTTGAGCCTGTATTGGCAAAGCTGGTAAGAATCAGAGAAGCTATTTTATAATAAGCGGAACGTTTAAGGCTAAAAAGCTTAATGCTTTTTGCATCAAAAGAGCTGCAATGAAAATCCTTCATTGCAGCTCTTTTAGCTTTAGGCCTTGAGCTTTAAGCCTTCGACTTAATTAAAATCGCAGCTTGAAATTTTCTTTTGCCTGTCCGGAGTGGAAATACATCAGGCCGATCTGCCAAAGGTCTATACTCACAGTAACATCTTTTTTATCGCACAGGCCGCGCCAAGCTTTGGTCATTTGACGCGACCAGTAAATGTCATCCAGTATGATCAGGCCTTTCCAGGATACACAATCCATAATACGTTCTACATATTTAATAGTAGGTCTGAAGCGGTGATTGGCATCTATGTATGCAACATCAATGTGTGGATGTGCTTCTAAAAAGGGAACAAGTGTTTCGTCAATATTGCCTTCAATGATCTGAATGTTTTTTATACCGGCTGTTTCAAAAAAATCTTTCGATAATTGAATGAGTGTAGGGTTTGCTTCAAAGGTGTATACGGTCGCCTCAGGACACGTTAATGCAAGATATGCTGTTGTAATACCGAAACTGGTGCCAAGCTCTACAATCACTTTGGGTTTGCGTTCATCCACCAGACGGCAGATCAGTTTGCGCCAGGGAAGGGGTTTAATGGAATGCTTTGCCAGTCGTTGAATTTCAAGATGTGTTTTTCTGTTGTGGCTGGTTCCTGCACCGGGATTATAATTGTTGATCATATGGTGATCATTGATCAGTTCAAAAAAATGCTGCTCAATATGCTCAAAATACGGATAATCGTGATTCTGAATCACACGTGTATACAAATCAAAAACGAATGGTGAATGCAAACCATGCTCGTTGCCGCCAACGATATAATGCTTTATGAATTCGTATAGACGATATATTAATGAAAAGATTTTCAATTTAATTTGAATGGAGCAATCAGCATAAACTCCGGAATGATGACAGTAAATTGTTTTCCGTCAACAAGTCGTTCCATCAAATAAGAGCCGCGCATTTTTCCCATTTCAGTTTTTAAATTACAACCGGATACATATTCATGCGAATCGCCCGGTTCCAGTATGGGTTGCTGTCCAACTACACCTTCACCTTCCACTTCACGCATCAGTCCGTTTGAATCATAAATAAACCAATGTCTGCGAAGCAGCTTTACAGTTTGTTCACTGTAATTCTCAATTTGAATACGATAAGTAAAAACATAATGTGCCTGCATGGGACTTGAATATTCCTGCTGGTAATTTGTTTCTATACTAACCCGTACACCTTCTGTTATTTTTGAAATCATTGAGAATATTCTGGTTGTTTACTTGCTAACTCTTAAATTTACCGAATAGTTTTCTAAATAACCATACCAAATCTGAATAATGTCTGAAGGGGTTAAAATTGAATCATCATGGAAAGAAAAACTCCAGGATGAATTTGAAAAGAAATATTTTATAGAATTAACAGCATTTATCCGCGAAGAGTATAAAACAAAAGTTATTTATCCTCCCGGAAAAGATATTTTCAATGCATTCGATTCCTGTCCTTTTGACAAGGTAAGAGTTGTTATAATTGGTCAGGATCCCTATCATGGACCCGGACAGGCAAATGGCTTGTGCTTTTCTGTGAATGACGGCATTCCGCAGCCACCTTCACTAAAAAATATTTTCAAGGAAATTGAATCAGACTTGGGTGTAACGCCTCCTAAATCAGGAAACCTGGAAAGATGGGCCAAACAAGGTGTACTGTTATTAAATGCTACGTTGACTGTACAGGCCAATACTCCAGGCTCACATCAGAAGAAGGGCTGGGAGCAATTTACGGATGCTGTGATTCAGAAACTTTCAGATGAAAAAGAACACTTAGTATTTATTCTGTGGGGCGCATATGCGCAGAAAAAAGGTGCGATCATAAATACAAAAAAACATCATGTATTGCAATCCGCACATCCGTCGCCGTTTTCAGCGCACAGTGGTTTCTTTGGAAATAAACATTTCAGTAAAACCAATGACTATTTAAAGTCACAAGGCTTTAAAGAAATTGTATGGTAATTATTGAGCAAGTAATTCAATAAGCAATGCAGATACTTCGTCTGCTTGCTTATATACCATCAGATGTCCGCCATGAGTAATCTTGTGCGCCTGTTTTATATTGCGCGCAGGAAAAATAAAATCCTTTGTACCATGAATCTGGAATGTATTCTTCAACGGATGTTTTTGCTCCCAGTTTAAAATACGATTAATCGCCCATTTGAAAAATGTAATGTCTGTTGCCTTGACGATTTGATTCAGCAAAGCTTTTTCGCGTAGGCTTGAAGCACCCATCATCCAATAAAATAATTTATTTTTCTTATTTAATCTTTCTTCTGAAAGCAGTAAATGTAATTTCATGTATTTCAAAAACGTAAAGTAAAAGGGTAGTTCACGTTTCGTCGAAACACTTGAAATAAGAATCGTCTTAGCAGGAGATAAGAACTTTGAAATTTCAGCAGCTATGATTCCTCCGAAAGACAAGCCTATCAAACAAAAGGGTTTATCAGTATTAATTAATGCGGCTAACCGACGCACATAATTTTCAAGCGGTTCATCCGGTTCAGGCGGAATCCATTCCACGTGTCTGATCTCAATGTGTTCGGGTAATCTGAGCTTTTTAAAAACACGTTTGTCTGCACCTAATCCGCTGAAAAAATAAAGCACCATAATTATGCAACGTTATTTTTCTGCATGTATGCTTTTAATGCAGCTCTTGATTTACGCTGAATAGACGGCTGCAATATGCCCAATGTACTGAGTAACGTAGCCTTGAATCCCAATGCCTGTTTGGCCCATACATTCAGATCAAACGAATCTTTATGTTTATAGATCTTACCATCTTTAAATTCAAATGTGGCGAGTACATTGTTAACGACTTTGCGTTTTGTTTTTGAGAAAATATATTCAGCTTCCCAATGCGCTTTGCCTTTGTCTGCATCGGCAGAAATATTCTGGTAATCTATGGTCAAGTCTGAGCTTCGCCCCAGCAGCATACGCCACATGCTCTTTGCTTCATTTCCTTTCAAAGTACCGAAAGCAGGATCTGAAAATTCTATTTCATCGTGATAACAAGCAATCATATCTTCAACTTTTTTGTATTTGAAGGAATGATAAAAATGTTCTAAAAGTTCCTGGTTTAGCATAATACAAATGGTTAGATGGAATTGTTTTAAATTTGGTTTTACGTATTTGTATATGGATTGTTTATGACTTATGTTAAAAGTAGAAATAAATTACATAAGTTAATTTGCAGGAACAAAAATATGATAATAAAAACTGAAATTATGTAATAATACTATAGAAGCATTACTTATTAGAATGCTTCTATAGTGTTATTTAGTTAATCTGCAGCAACAGATGTATGTGCTGTTGGTCTTTCTTCAGTTTCTTTATACCATTCAATATTTCTTGTCAGGTACATCGTTACACCCAGGATGATGAATAAGCCGATGCTGCCCATCAGTAAAGAGAAATCCTGTAGTTGTAATAACGAATAGAAGAAAATATATAGGGTTGTTAAAATAATTGCAATCAATCCGGTAATTTTTAATTGTTTAAAGATTGATTGTGTATACATACTGATCATTGTCACAATGCCTGCACAGGAGATCCAGTAAGCGGCATCAAAATTCAGATGTTCTGAAATAGAAAGCAGTAATACATAAAATAATACAATACCAAAGCCGATCAGTAAGTATTGAATCGGGTGAACACGTTTTTTATTGATGATTTCTATGAAGAAAAATGAAACAATTGTTAGCAAAATAAACATAATGGAATACTTGGCAGAGCGGTTCGTTTTTTGGTATTGATCAACCGGAAGAATTAATTTCACTCCGAAGGATGAATCTTTTTGCCCGTTTGTCATGGCAGCGGATTGTTCACTCTGTTTGATAAAATCATTGAAACCATATTGCGGGTAATTGCGGTTCAATTGTAAAATTTTCCATTTGGCATAGGATCCTGATTCATTCGTATTACTGGTATCCGGAAGGAATGCACCCTGGTAGCTGGGATTGGTCCAGTTGGTGTTTAATTCAACTACGGTTTTCTTACCATAAGGAAGGAAGTATAAGGAGCTGCTGCCATTCAGGTTTACTGCACATGCAAAATTAAAATTTTCCTGTGCAGTAAGATCTACCTGGCAACTCATGCCGGAGTTGTATACATCAGCACTAGGAACGCCGGGATTGAATTCATAGGCTGCTGTATCGTTGATCACAAATGAAACAATATCCTTAACACCTTTCAGGTCGCTGATACCTAATTCTATATAAGCCTGCTCAGGATGGAATTCTGCATTGATTTCTTTTTTTAAATTTTCCATTTCAGATTTAAAGGATCCTTCAATCGTTATTTGTGTATTGTATAAAACGATTTCATACATGCCCCGTTTTTTCTTGTCGGGTACCAATTTGGTTTTTACCCGTACATCTTCCGGTAAAATATGTGCATAATGCTTGATATTTTCCGGTTGATTATTTGCATTCAACGCATAGTAGGGGATAGTAATGACTGGTGTTCCGATGGTTTGGTCAAGTCCCCATTTGGATGCCACTTCCTGTATGGCGCTGTCGCGCGTAAATTCTCTTTCCTGAATCATATCCTGAATCATGTTGGTTGGGATCAATAAAACCAGAATCAATATTCCGATGATGATGAGTTTTAACGTAATGGATGTGCGGGCCCAGGTGTTAACGTTTGATAGCATAGTAGTGCGTGTTTAGTTAGAAAACTTTTGGAAGAATAAATAATAGAGCAATGCTTACTGCGTATAGTGCGCTAAGCAATACAGCCGCTGCAGCAATGTCTTTGATCTTTTTTATATGAATGGAATAATCAGTTGTAAGAAAATCGCACAAGTGTTCAATGGCCGTATTTATAAATTCAGTAACCAATACCAGTGCAATGGCCGAGAAGATTATTCCCCATTCTACAGCAGAAAGTTCAAGCTGCAGACAGACACCGCAAACAATAACGGTAGCTAGCAGGTGAATACGAACATTCCGTTCTTTTACGGCTTCCAGTATACCGTTCAATGCATAGACAAAGCTGTTAAGCCAATTGATTGGGTGCTTCATGTCGGTAATGAATCAGTGATGAGATGATGTAATACATGATCAGGAAGGCAATACCATAACACGTGCTGAATGCCCATACATGCGGAACCGTGCTGAGCGAAAGGCATTCAGAAAGGAGATCAAATGGATTGGTAAAAAGATCCCAGCTGTTCCAGCGTTCCTCTCTTCCCAGATATACACCGAAGCCTGCCAGCAGTGAAATGCAAAAAACCGTTGCATGCTGTGTGAATGCTGACGCATAGCGTTTGAAAACCTGGTGCATATTGTAGAGAGACAAGAGGCCAAAGAATAATGCAAGGGTTGAATAACTGAATAGCAATAAGCAATCAAACCATTCAGGTACAGGTGGCCGTTCATGCAGGTGTTTCAGGTCTGTAATGATGTACAGTGCATTTGGCAGAAATAGTAGCCACAGCATACTTTTGCCGAGAAGCTTTGGTATACTGTTCTGTGTGCGCTGAATGTGTACGGAGACCAGGTAAGGGATTGCAGCGAGGAATAAATTCCAGAGCAGGAAAATATAGCTTAGTGATCCTGAATAAGCCATGCGGCCTAGTTCAAGAGCCAGGCAAAGGGTGGTGAGTAATATTAGTTTGTTTTTCATATTTAAAGTACTTTGAAATACAAAGTTAATGGGTAAAAAAATTAGATTGATTTTTTGATAAGTTGCTCGAGTCCGTCAATATGGTCTTTAAAAGCTTTCTTACCTTCTTTGGTGATACGGAAAGAAGTGTTTGGTTTCTTTCCTACGAAAGCTTTACGCACTTCCAGGTAGCCGACTTTTTCAAGCGCAGTAATATGACTGGCAAGATTTCCATCGGTTGCTTCCAGAAGTTCCTTAAGCACATTGAACTCTACCCAGTCGCTGGTGATCAGGATAGACATGATCCCGAGCCGGAGTCTGTTTTCAAAGGCTTTATTTAAATTCGAAATATAATTTTTCAACGCTCTAATTTAAAGTACATCACTGCTCCATAAACAATGTGAAAGATACCAAATCCAATAGCCCAGAACAAGAGTCCCTTTCCCGGGAATAAACAGGCTACAAGTCCCAGGCATATTTCTGCGATACCCAGGTAGCGGATATGATCAACGGTGTAACGGCTGCCATTTATTAATGCCAGTCCGTAGAAAATTAGCATGGCAGGCGCTACCAGTGCAATGTTGTCTTTTAACAGGAACAAACAGAATAGGCCTCCTGTAGCCAAAGGTATAACCAGGTTCACCAGCATACGCATGCTGATTGAATCGAACAAAGATTCGCCTTGTTCATTGGCCTTTTTATTGGTGAAGAAGAATGCGGCCAATACAGCAAGAAGCAGGGTGATAGCAGCCATGCCAATCAGTTCATACATTAAACTGTGCAATACTTTAAAACTTGGTATAGCTCTATAGCTGACAACATTGTTAAAATCCAGCACGTCGTGTATGCGCCAGCGGGCCGCAAATGCACCCAGTAAAGCAATGATACCAGCTGATATTCCGGATAATCCACTCAATGAAATGAATTTTGAAGAGCGCTCCATCAATTGGCGGATCTGCTTCAGGTCGGAAAGTTGTTTATCTATTTCTGTCATCGTTAAAGAACTTTGTGATTCAAAGTAAATATATTGGAATGTAGATTCCTAATTTTATCTGAAAAAAAAATGAGCAAGGAGATAATCCATTGAAATTTGCTTTAAATTAATTGTTTTGGATGTTTCTACCTGAAGTTTTTACTTAGACCTGATTGAAATGCATGCAGTAATTGTATCTATAAAAACAGAACTCTGGTCTATATTTTGTCCCTTGTTATATAAAATGTTTTTAAAGCGGTATAAATTTCACTTTCTTGATGTTGGTAAGATCTAGCTGATCGGGTTTATTTAAAACAATACGGAATGGATGCAGAGATAAATAACAGGAAGGGTATTTCAATTGCAACGCATGTACTTGTATGGGTAGTATTATTCTCCCTGCCTTATATATTGTCGGCTGGTACAGATTTTAATTTTCAACGTACCTTGAAGTGTTCAACAATTCCGTTGGTATATTATACAATCATATTTTACAGTAATTATTTTTTATGGATTGACCGGCTATGGTTTAAGAATCATAAAGCGTATTACATAGGTGTAAACATTCTGATGGTTGTGTTTTTTGTGTACATTAATTTTACGGTACGACACCTGTTGTTTGATACACCTCCTGTGCGGCCGGGTAAACCACCGTTAAGATTGTTTGTATACCTTGACATGATTTCCATGTGTATTCCTGTACTTTTTTCTGTAGGCTTGAAAACCTATGAGCGCTGGGCTTTCTCTGAAGATCTGCATCGTTTGGCGATCAATGAAAAACTGGTTTCGGAACTACAGCACTTAAAGTATCAATTGCAACCGCATTTCTTTTTCAATTCACTGAATAATATTTATTCGCTTATTGACCGGTATCCGGAGAAGGCGAAAGAGGTGGTACATAGTTTGGGTAAGCTGATGCGTTATCTGTTGTATGAAACAAATTCGGAGCGGGTACCCTTATCAAAGGAAATAGATTTCATGAAAAAATATATTGAGCTGATGCAGTTACGCACTTCAGACAATACAATTATTCATGCTGCATTTCCAAGTCCGGAGCCTTCGGTGATGGTATCACCTTTGTTGTTTATATCGCTGATTGAAAATGCATTCAAGCATGGTGTATCGGCTTCACAACAATCGGAGATTACATTTTCCATGGTTATGGATCAGAGGCAGATATTGTTTACGGCAAAAAATATTTATCTCCCGAAAGATACAACTGATAAAAGCGGCTCTGGCATTGGTTTAATAAACCTGAAAAAGCGACTGGATCTGATTTATCCGGGTGCTTATCAGATGCACGCGGAGATTGTTGATGGTATGTATGTGGCAACATTGCATATAGCTTACAAGGAGCAGATTTGATTATGAATGTAACGCAGAAGGTCACATGTTTAATTGTAGATGATGAGCCAATGGCTTTAAGTCTGATGGAAGATTATGTAAATAAAATTCCGTTTCTGGAGCTGAAGGGAAAGTGCAGCAATGCTTTCCAGGCTTTGGAAAAAATACATGAAGAAAGAATTGATGTAGTATTTCTGGATATTCAGATGCCGGAACTGAATGGCGTGGAACTTTCACGTACATTGGGGAAAAATACGCGCGTAATTTTTACTACTGCCTTTGATCAGTACGCACTGGAAGGCTTTAAAGTAGATGCGCTGGATTACTTACTGAAGCCATATAATTTTGAAGAGTTTTATGCGGCAGCAGTAAAAGCGAAAGATTGGTTTGATCTATTCAATAACGCCCAGAAGAATCAAGGCAAGGAAGAATTGGAATATATATTTGTCCGTTCAGAGTATAAGCATCTGAAAATAATTTTAGATGAGATCTTATACATTGAAGGCTTGAAGGATTATGTGAAGATCTGGCTTGCAGGACAACCTAAGCCGGTACTGACACATACCAGTTTGAAGAAGCTGGAAGAAGAATTGCCGGTGAGCAAATTCATGCGTGTGCACCGTTCATATATTATTGCCTTGAATAAAATTCAGGCTGTGGAAAGAAGTCAGGCGATCATCAATTTCCAATACATTCCGATTGCGGATCAGTTCAAACAGGAATTCCAGGATTTTATCGGGCGTAATTCATTGGATTAAATAGGTAGAGTAGATTTTAGGCCATTTTTTTAATTCTTTTAAAATAGTTGATCTTTACGTGTATCTTTTTTGATCTTTCAGGTTATAGGTACGAATAAAGAAATAAACTATGATTCCTTTGTCCCCATACCATGTATCTGCGGAAGCCATGGAGCAGGAGCTTCAGATTATTGAAGCTTCTAAAAAAGATCCCTCGGCGTTCCGGCCTTTGTACGAAAAGTATCATGAGCCCATTTTTCGTTATATCTATCAGCGCAGCGATGATAAGGATGCAGCTTTTGATATTACTCAGCAAGTGTTTATAAAAGCACTGATCAATCTTAACCGTTTTACCTTTAAAGGTGTACCATTTTCCTCCTGGCTTTACCGCATTGCTAAAAGCGAAGTGTATAAGGCGATCGAAAAGAATAAGGTGCAGCGTACCTTGAACATCGATATTGACGGCTTGAAAGAATTGCTGCAGGAAGCAGAGGCTGATGAATCACTGATCAGTAAAGAAAAAAGTTTAACGCTTTGTATCAGCCAGCTCCAGGAAACGGATATACAATTGATTGAAATGCGATTTTTTGAAAACCGTGCCTTTAAAGAGATTGGCCATATCTTTGAAATGACAGAGAACAATGCAAAGGTAAAAGTATACCGCATTCTGGATAAATTAAAAAAATGTATTCTGGCAATCCGATAAAATTATGAAGAAGATTAAAATAAATATTGATCGTGCGCAGGTATCAAAAGAAGAGATTGAATCGAAGCGTAATTTTGAACAGGTATTACAGCAGGTACTAGGGTACAGCAAACCGTTCTACCAAACAAATTTATTTTTGAATAGTATTCTTGTAATTCTGTTTGCTACGGCTGTAGGCTATACGGTTGTAAAATTGAATGAGCAGGTAGCAAAAGAAAAGGCTCAGGATACAGTTGCTATTACAGAGGTTTCAGCAACAGAAGAAATTGCTTCGGCCGGTATGAAGATCGGTTCAATCGATTCATTGCAGACTCAGGAATTTATTGTACAAATTAATAAAGATGCTGTACTGAAAACTGCAGCAGGGGCAGTTGTAAAAATACCTGCAGGTACTTTACAGGCAGCAGATACAAATGTTGTTTTGGTAGTGAAAGAAGCGTATACAATGGAAGACATGATTCGTGCGGGTTTAACTACCAAGACCGGTAATGAACTGTTGAGCAGTGGCGGGATGTTTTACATACAAGCCAAAGATAGTGCACACGTGAAGATTACAAAACCACTCGCGATAGATATTCCAACGGCAGAGGTTGATGCTGATATGAAATTATTTACCGGACAAAAAACTGCATCTGGTAGAATAGACTGGCAGAATCCGACAGAGTTGAAAAAAGAGACGTCTAAAGCTATTTCTGAAGGTGAACAGTTATTTAAAGCCAATTGCAAAAGCTGTCACACGCTTGGTAAAGAATCAGTTGGTCCGGATCTGGCTTATATCGGCCAGCGGAGAGACTTTGACTGGATTGTACGGTATGTTCAAAACAGTAGTAAGATGATTGATGCTGCGTGTGGAGAAAGAAAGGAAGCACGCAATATAAATGGTAGATATGGTGCTTATGCTATATTTTCTGCAGATACCATGGCAGCAAAAGCTGAAAACAGGTATGCTGTTGATTATTCAAATGATGCCTATGCAATTTGTCTTTACAACGCTTACAACAAATCAGTAATGCCATCTTTTCCTACACTTAGTAAAAAAGAAATCAGCGCTATGTGTGATTATTTTAACGATGAGAGTAAACGCCTGAAACTTCCGTATCCTAAAGATGAAGCGTATATCAATTTTCAGAAATGCAAAACATATAAAACATTGATGGCGGATTTAACTGCGAAGAAAAATGCATTAAAAAATAAACGTTCCGGTATGGATCAAATAGAGTATAAAGTTTTTTCAGGAAAGATAAACCGCTCTGCTCAAATACTGCAACTGCCAGGCAATGCAGCAAACCTGAACAGAGATGCACGTAAAGCATTGATAAGTACATCTTATGGGAGAACAGAGTATTACCAGGTTGAGATTAAAAGCTTTGGCTGGTTTAATATAGACAGGCTTACCAAAAATATGCCTGGACTCGTTGCCTCGAAGTTGGTGGTGAATGTGCCTGCTGCATTTATGCATACTTTTCAGATTTACCTTGTTTTACCTGAAATGAAAGTACATGCTGGAGGAGGATTGCTCAAGGGCAGCAATGAAGAGTATGGTTTCTATGAAGACGATGGCAATATTATGTTGCCGCAGGGAAAAACAGCGCACGTATATCTGGCAGGAGAGAAAGATGGAAAGTTAATATATGCGGCTGCAACATTTGTAACAGATAAAGTAAATAAACTCAGCCTGAATCCTGCTGTAATTTTGAACGAAACTTTCAATATAAAAATAAAAGAGTTGATCAATACAGAAGGAATATCCATAAAAGCATCGGATTCAAAAAATGCGGCGGCGCTTAGGGAAATGGATGCGGCAATTATTATGCTGGACCAAAAAATTGAAGAAACAGAAAAGATGAAGCCCGCCAACTGTGATTGTAACTGTGAAAAGGCTGAGCCTGTTAATTCGATAGAAGAAGAATATGATTTTGAGTTACCTAGTATGGTAAGCCCAAAACAGGATTTTAAATTAAAATGAAAATTGATACTGGAATAAAAAACACCTGTTGATTTTCAACAGGTGTTTTTTATTTATCTTACATCATTCTCTTTTCTTAGCTTGACCATCAGGTTTGTTTGCACCAGGAGAAGAAGTATTGCGTCTTCTGTTTGGCTTGCGTCTGCCACTGTTTCCGCCAGGTTTGTTGCCCGGATTGGTTGTATTTCCGTTTGGTCTGTTACCGGCATTGCTGTTCGGAGTGCCTAAACTTTTTGGTTTAGAAGACGCCGGGCGCTGTTGTCTTCCCTGCGTTGTCTTGGGTGGATTGTGATCCATCAATGGGTACGCATGGTCATCAATCACCGGTACTTTTTTAGCAATCAGTTTTTCAATATCCTTCAGGTATACTTTTTCTTCTGCATCGCAAAAGGAGAATGCTGTACCATTCGCGCCCGCTCTGCCTGTACGACCAATGCGGTGTACATATGTTTCCGGGATATTCGGTATTTCGTAATTGATCACATACTCTAAATTGTCTACGTCAATGCCGCGTGCAGCAATGTCAGTAGCAACAAGGATACGGGTTGTCTGTGCCTTAAAGTTTGTCAGTGCTGTCTGACGGGCATTCTGACTTTTATTGCCATGTATGGCTTCGGCTTTGATGCTGTGCTGTGCCAGCATCTTTACCACTTTGTCTGCTACATGTTTGGTGCGTGTAAATACAAGACATGTTTTAATCTTTGGGTTTTTCAGTACATCTACCAGCAAACTGTTTTTGTTTCCGCGGTCAACAAAATACACAAACTGTTTGATCGTATCTGCAGTAGAGGAAACCGGAGTGACTTCAACTTTAGAAGGATTTACCAGAATACTATCGGCAAGTTTAACGATTTCAGGGGGCATGGTTGCCGAGAAAAAGAGCGATTGACGTTTGGCTGGTAATACTGCCAGCAGGCGTTTCACGTCGTGTACAAAGCCCATGTCAAGCATTCTGTCGGCTTCGTCCAGTACAAATATTTCAATCTGGCGTAATGAAATAAAACCCTGATGCATGAGATCGAGTAAGCGCCCCGGAGTTGCAACAAGTATATCGATACCATTCTGTAAAGCTGCTACTTGTTTGGACTGATTTACTCCGCCAAAGATAACCGTAGAAGTCAGGCCTGTATATTTTCCATAGGCATGTAAGCTTTCGCCGATTTGAATAGCTAATTCGCGGGTAGGAGTAACAATTAAACTGCGGATGGCTCTTTTGCGGTCAGTACTTTTCTTTGCGCTGAGTATTTGCAGGATTGGAATAGAGAATGCAGCTGTTTTGCCTGTACCGGTTTGTGCGCAACCTAACAGATCGTTACCCTTAAGGACAAATGGAATAGCTTTGGCCTGAATAGGTGTGGGAGTTGTGTAGCCTTCTTCTGAAAGAGCTTTCAGGATAGGGGCTATTAATTGTAATTCTTGAAATAACATGATATTATGGAAGTCAGAATCTTAAATATCAATGTATTTCGATCCTGTAATGTAAATAAAGATACAAGATACAATATAATATGCTGGTAATTGGCTTTCTGTACTTATTTGAGCAAAGCAGAAGATAAATTAATGGGATTATCTGAAGAATAACGTTTCATTGCCTGTAGAAGCTGTTTTATATTTAGTCAGGAATGTATACTTTTAATCAGAACTTTGTATAGAATTATGAAAGATATAACCAAACATTATTCAAACGATGATATCACAATCGTTTGGCAACCTTCAAAATGCACGCATTCGACCTTATGCTGGAAAGGAGCCACGGGTTTGATCAATGTATTTGATCCGCGCAGACGTCCATGGATCACACCCGAAGGCGGCACCACCGAAGAAATAATCGAACGTATAGACCGTTGTCCGTCGGGTGCATTAAGTTACGTTAAAAAATAAAATATTATCTGAATCGGGATTTACAGGATTCTAAAATTAATCAGGATTATCATCTTGTAAATCTTTAAATTCTGTAAATCCTGGTTCAGATATTTTTCCATTAATCCAACAAATCCCAATTCAGACTATTTCTTCAGCGGCTTCAACAGATCTTCCAAACCGTTCAGTTTGATTTCATACATCGTTTGTAAGAGCATGCCCAGTTTGCCATCCGGGAAACCTTTGCGCTGAAACCATTCCAGGTAACTTACCGGAAGATTACATAGCAGTACACCTTTGTATTTGCCAAAAGGCATCTGCATGGAAACAAGTTCAAGAAGAAATTGAGGATTGGGTTGCATCATTTTTAAATTCCAAAAAAACAAATAACAAATTTCAAACAGCTGTGATAAGGGCGTAAATAAGTGTTGATTTTTATTTTACTAAATTTTTGATCTGTTTATTTTGAATCCCTGATAACAGGGTTAGTGCTGTAATGGCGCCGATCGTAGCGTAGAGCATGTCTGACTGTGTGTCCCATACATAACCTTGTGTACCCAAGAATGCATCGCCGGCTTCACCGCTGAAAAGAGATACAAACCATTCAAGCAATTCATACGCCGCACTGATAGCCATACAGATACATACAACGATAAAATTCAGCCAGCCATTTTTTGTGATTACTTCTTTACGGAGCAACAGTTCGCGAATGATTAATGCCGGCACGAAGCCTTGTGCAAAGTGACCTACTTTATCATAATTATTTCGTGTATGGTGAAAGGTTTCTTTCAGCCAGTCGAATGCCGGAACTTCCGCATAGGTATAATGTCCGCCAACACACAGGATACAGGCATGTATAAATATAAAAGAGTATGCAAGCGGTGTGAAAGGAAAAGAGTTTCGCGTAGCGATTAAAATCACTGCGCCGATGATTGCAGGAAATACTTCCAGTATCCAGGTAAAGGTTTCTTTGGGTTGTATGCCAGACCAGGCGAGTACAGCAATAAACAGCAGCAATAATATAGATGGGTATTTCATAAGTGAATTTACTTAATGAGTATGAATAAACGATCTGAGTTAAAGCTTTCGAAAAAGGATTGTTGAAGATCTCTGGAATATAAGACCAGCCAGGCTTTTCCTACAAGATGATCTTCCGGAACAAATCCCCAGGTTCTTCCGTCAGATGAATTGTCTCTGTTATCACCCATGGTGAAATAATAATTTTTCCTGAATGTGTATTCTGAAACAGGCTTGCCATCAATCAGGAGGCTGTGGCCGGCAAGTTCGGCAGATTTATTTCCTTCATAGTTAATAATTGTTTGCGCGTAAATTTCAATATTTTCCTGGTCTAAATGAATGGTGACGCCTTTCTTTGGAACCCATAAAGGCCCATAGTTATCCTGCTTCCATTGTAAGGAGGTTTTTGAAAATGGAAATAGAATTGTATTCGGATCAAGCTCAGCGAAATCAAAGTCTACAATAGAATCGAAAATTTTCTTCGCTCTTAATTTTTCAACATCTGATTGCTTCAAATCAATTAAATAAAAGCTGTTGCCTCCAACTTCTATGATATCCTCGAGGAGTATGTCATAATTATGGATGTTATTTTTTTTCTTTATATTTTCAGATAAAACTTCATTGGTAAAGCATTTGAATTTGTGTTTTAATTCAATATTGTCAGTTGTCGGTTTTGAATTCACATATACTTTTGAATTTATAATGGCAATACTATCGCCTGCTATAGCAACGCAGCGGCTTACATAGTGTGTTTTCTCTGCAATTGTTTTATCCAGTTCCGCGGGATAATGAAAAACAACTACGTCATTCCTTTGCAGATTGTTATTGGTATAATAGCCGAGTTGAGCTAATATACGGTCGCCAACCATGACTGTTGGTTCCATTGCACCAGATGGAATGCTGAATGATCGCATACCTCCACCTGATACTTGTTCAATGGTAAAAGAGCATGCGAAAATAGCAGCAGTAAATAAGATATAGAAGTACCACTTGTTGTATTGTTTTAATTCATACAGCTTATTTCTTTTAGCAATGATAAAAGCATCAATGGTTCTGTAAAAGAAGAAACCTATACTGTAAATGATTAAAATTGTAATGCCGGATAAAGACATGAAAACCTGCGTGCAGGAAAAAAGAAGTAGCACGATGAAATTAATTACTACTAATACAATGCTTTTTTTGACTTGTCCGTTATACATTTGACCAAGGCCTGGTACAATGGCTAATAATAAAGCAAGAAAAGGATTACGCTGTTTGATCATAAGAGTTGAAAAGTTATAAGTGTTTAATAAATAAAAATGTCCCGTCCCGAGTTATCGGAACGGGACATTTTATTTAACGTATCTGATCGCTATTTGATCATTTTAAATGAACGGTTCCAGCGTACACGTTCCGGGAATGAAAGTTCTGAATCGAGCGATAACCATATCATCCAGGCTTTACCTACAATATGATCCTCAGGAACAAATCCCCAATATCTACTATCGGCAGAGTTGTGTCTGTTATCACCCATCATAAAATAATAATTCTGTTTGAAAGTATATTCAGAAACAAACTGGCCATTTATTTTTAATTTATCATCTATTTGTTCAGCAGTTTTATTTTTTTCATAGTTAATAATTGTTCTGCCGTAGGTTTCTACCATATCGGGATCAAGCTTGATTGTTACACCAGCCTTTGGAATCCATAAAGGGCCATAATTATCGTTTTCCCAGTAATGAGCTTTGCGGGAAAATGGAAACAGCGCTTGTGTCTGTTCAAGTTCTCTCCATGAAAACTTCTGGATTGAGTCAAATGCTTTATTGGCAATAAGTTTTTTTACAGTACTTTCAGATAAGGAAATGTAATAACAATATTCTTTTCTTACACTATCCAGAACAGGTTCCGGAAAAAACATATCATAAGTATGTATCTGGTATTTTATGCGGTATCTGTCTAATGTTTTTTCCGACAATTCATTTTTGATAAAACATTTGTATACATGCTGCATTTTAGGCGGATTTTCAACAGCTTTACCGTTGATATATGCTTGTTGATTAACAATCCGCACTGTGTCGCCAGGTATGCCAATACAACGTTTAATGTAGTTTGTCTTTAAATCTACTGGATAGGCCTCTGCCGGGTAATTAAACACAACAATATCATTGTTTTTGATTTCTGTGAAACCAGGTAAACGGAAGTATGGAAGGCGGATGGCATCACTGAATGATTTCATATTTGTCCCCCAAACCTTTTGATGTGTCAACGGAATTTGAAGCGGCGTAATTGGCATACGTGTCCCGTAAGATAGTTTATTTACAAAAAGGAAATCGCCAACCATCAATGTTTTTTCCATCGAGCCAGTAGGGATCGTATATGGCTCCAGCCAGATCCAGCGCACGAATGTTGCTACTACAATTGCAAAAGAAATGGAGTCGCCCCATTCCTGGTAAGAGCTTGTATAAACTCTTTTTTCTCCTTTGGTCTGTTCTATTTCAAGTAATGTTGTTTTAGCGATTTTATCATGTATCCCGCGTCTTTGTTTGTCGATCAGGATTGATAGAATCACAAATGGCCATAAATAATATTTAATCAGGAAACGTATAGCCAGTTGTTTTGCTGTAGGGTCTGCACCTTGTTCATCGCTCTTTCTTAGAAACATGCCCATGATATCCTGTCCGGGTGTGAAATGCATGTATTTATGAAATACGATATCATATACAATACCCAATGAACCAAACAATAGCCAGTTTACTACTGTTGGTACTTCAGAAAAAAACGGAAGTGCATTTGTAATAATAATCAATACAATGATCAGCAATAGAAGATCGATGGTATTGTATTGTATTCTTCTGAAAAAAGAAGGCGGAACAAGATTCTTCATGCTTAACTGATTTTTAACAGATCATTCATGCCAAACACACCACGGTTTTTCGCGGTCCATTCAGCAGCCATAACAGCGCCTTGTGCAAAGCCTTCTCTGCTGTGAGCGGTATGTTTGATTTCGATCGTATCA
Organism: Cytophagaceae bacterium; assembly: GCA_021151805.1. GTDB lineage: Bacteria > Bacteroidota > Bacteroidia > Cytophagales > Cytophagaceae > Cytophaga. The sequence continues at coordinate 40,037 of JAGKWN010000009.1, forward strand.
ATAGGTGAGTTATAAAATACTGTGTGTGTACCAGGAACATCGTTGAGACGTTTGGAAATGATTTCCAGTTCTTCATCGTTCTCAGATTCCTGGTTTACCCATTTTGTTTTAGAAGAATTCTGGCTCATCAGGCCTTCTGCTAAGGTAATAGCAGTACCGCTTGGCGCATCTTTCTTTTCTGTATGGTGAATTTCTTCCATTGATACTGCATAATCAGGGAATTTTTTCATCAGGCCTGCAAGTATTTTATTCAGGTGGAAGAAAATATTCACGCCGATGCTGTAATTGGAAGCATAGAAAAAAGAACCATTATTCTGACGGCAGATCTCATCCAGTACCGGTTTCTTTTTCAACCAGCCGGTAGTACCCGAAACAATCGGTAAGTTATTTTCAAGGCAGTGGCTGATATTTGAGAACGCACTTTCAGGTTGTGAAAATTCGATTGCAACATCAGCAATTTGGCCATTTAGGTTTTTGATTTCTTCTTTGTTATGAACATCAATGATAGCAGAAATGGTGTGACCTCTTTCTATGGCAATACGCTCAATCGTTTTGCCCATTTTTCCATAACCTATTAATGCAATTCTCATAGGTGAGTAGGGTATTTAATTGTAATGTAAAACTTAGGTAGTAATCTGGTTATTTAAGCCTTAAAGAAAGGGTTAAACCTGTTGCAAGATGGGAATAATTCGTGGCATAAAAAAGTGGCTTTACCTTAAAGCTCAGGTTCTCATTCACGTCGAACTCTTTCAGGTGGGCATCCACGTATGCATCCACAATATTCAGGGCATAGATTCCTGAGAAAATAAGGATATTCATATACATGTACCTTCGGGCATCGTCGCTTAGTGTATTTAATTGAGTTGCCGATAGAGTTTGCAGGTTATAATTGGCATTTGTATATGAAGTAGATAGGTGTGATCTATCTTGATTATTTGTAGCCATGTGAGAAGCTCTTGTATATTCACCCAATTGCATATAATAATTGTGTGCCAGATAGGCTGTGACACCCAAGCCAACCCATATGATGGGTGTTTTCCAGTATTTCTTATTGTAAATCTGGCCGGAACCCGGAATGACAGCAGAGAATAACGCGGCCTTATTGGGCTCGCGGTTCATGATCTTTTTGTTGGCAAGTTCCTGCTTGGTAGGCGGAGGTTCAATGGTATCTGATGGTACCGGCACAGTTTGCTGTGGCTGCTGAGCCATAATGGGTGTAGCAACCACAGCAAGGAATAAAAATAATACGAATGAAAAGAGTTTCATTAGAAATTCAATATCTCTAAAATCCTGTTCAAGTCTTCGGCAGATACAAAAGGAATTTTGATTTCACCTTTGAACTGTTTATCGCTTTTAACCTGGATCTTCGTTCCGAAATGAGAGGTTAATTTATTCTGAAGGCTTGTAATCTCTGCATTGGCAGCAGTAGAAGGTTTTGCAGCAGCAGTTTTTGCATCGGCAGCAGGTGTTGCCGTTTTGTTCTGCATGTTGCGTACCAGTTCTTCTACAGCGCGGACAGATAATTCTTCGCTTTTGATTTTATTCAATACATACAGCTGCTGTTCAACATTCTCCAGGTTGATGATGGTACGGGCATGGCCCATGGAGATGATGTTATCTCTAAGCGCAACCTGTATATCTGGCGGCAGTTTCAGCAAACGTACATAATTGGTAACCGTTGAACGGTTTTTACCAACACGGTCGCCCAGTTCTTCCTGCTTTAAGTTGCACTCTGAGATCATACGCTGGTAGCTGATCGCGATTTCGATCGGGTTCAGGTTTTCACGCTGAATGTTTTCGATCAGGGCCATTTCAAGCATCTGCTGATCGTTGGCAATGCGGATATAGGCAGGTATTTTTGTTAAGCCAGCCAGTTTGGATGCTCGCAAACGACGCTCACCTGAAATCAGCTGATAAGCTGTTGGTGATAGTTGACGAACCGTGATCGGCTGGATAATGCCTTGTATTTTTATGGATTCGGATAATTCCTTTAAAGCTTCGTCATTAAAATGAGAACGTGGCTGATAGTTGTTTACTTCTATCTGGTCAACGGGAATTTCATTCAGGTTGCTTGTTACAGCAGCGGCAGTTTCAGCAGCGGCAGCTTTGCCTTTTACTGCATCTGCATCCTTTAACAAGGCACCTAAACCACGGCCCAATGCATTTCTTTTTAAATTATTATTGTTGTTGGTACTCATTCTATCCTTTGCTCTTTAAACCTTATGCCACTACAATGCCATTACGAACCAATACTTCCTGGGCAAGGCTCATGTAACTCTGCGCGCCTTTGCTTTCAGCATCATGCGCAATAACAGGCAAACCGAATGACGGAGCTTCACTTAAACGAATATTTCTTGGAATAAGTGTTTCAAAGATCAATTCTTCGAAGTGTTTTTTAACTTCATCAACTACCTGGTTTGATAAACGCATACGTGAATCAAACATGGTCATCAGTACGCCTTCGATACGTAGCTCCGGATTCAGATGCTCCTGGATAATTTCAATGGTAGACAATAATTTACCGATTCCTTCAAGGGCGAAATATTCGCATTGTACGGGAATCAATACAGAGTCTGCAGCTGTTAATGCGTTAACGGTAATTAAACCCAATGAAGGAGAACAATCCAGGATAATGAATTCATATTGGTCTTTGATTTTAGCCAATGTGTTTTTCATTCTGAATTCTCTTTCTTCCAGGTTGATCAATTCGATCTCCGCACCTGCAAGGTCAATGTGAGAAGGTAATAAGTCCAGGTGGTTGATTTCTGTTTGAATGATCAGTTCCGCAGGGTCGAATCCTTCCACCATACAATCATAAATACCACGTTCAACATCTCTTGGGTTAATACTTAACCCGGAAGAAGAGTTTGCCTGTGGATCTGCATCAACTAAAAGCGTTTTATGCTCAAGTGCTGCTAAACTAGCCGCTAAGTTGATCGCAGTAGTTGTTTTACCAACGCCGCCTTTCTGATTCGCAATCGCAATGATTTTACCCATAAAATTTGAAACTGTTTAAAATTAAACGAAATCCCGGTTTTTTATTATTCAGATTATACAAAGATAACATCTTATTAGATAGCGGATGGGTGTCGAAGTTCGAAGTTACCCTATTGTTATCAAGAGTAAATGTGGATAACATGTGGATGCAGATACGTAATGGGCATACTGATAACGATTTAGCTTGAATGTTTATCAGACATACCAACATTTGAAGAACGACACCCCGGAAAGAATTTTAATTCCGGTAGAAGTATTGTTATCCGTTTAACTGCAAAGATAGCAAAGCAGAAACGCAAAGGTAGCTTAGTAAAAAAGCCAAAGAACATCAATAGATATCCTTTGGCTTTTTTTGACTTATTGTCTTAGTACATAGTACTTTCTAGTACCTAGTACCTAATAACTAACATCTAATTATTTCTTCTTTGTATTATTCTTGAACTGCTGTTGCTGCTCTCTTTGTTTCATAGCTTCTTCCATACGTGCCATAAAACGGTTCTTTTTAGGAGCACCGGAAGTATCTCCGCTTAGGTTTCTGTCTCTGGCTGCTTCTAATTGCAAACGCAGCTGACCTTCATCCACAAAACGACGGATAACTAACTGTTGTGCAATGGTTACTAAGTTTGAAACAAAGTAGTAGAAACTTAAACCGGCAGGGAAGGAGTTCAATACAAATAAGAAGATAACCGGCATGGCATACGACATGTATTTCATCGGACCGGTTACTGTACTTACCTGATTGTTCACCCAGGTATAAACAAGTGTCGAAATAGTCATTAATAAGGTAAACATACTAACGTGTGAACCATAGAATGGAATTTCAAACGGAAGTTTTGCAAACTCATCGTAGCTTGATAAGTCGGTTGCCCACCATAAAGATTCACCGCGCAGGTCAATTGCATTCGGGAAGAAGCTGAACATGGCAAGCAGGATCGGCATTTGAAGCAATACCGGAATACAACCGCTCAATGGGTTAATGCCGAATTGCTTATATACTTGCATTTGTTCCATCTGGATTGCCTGCTGGTCATCTCCGTGTTTTGCCTTTAATTCATCCAGTTCAGGTTTCAATGCTTTCATTTTTGCCATTGAAACAAAGGATTTGTAAGATAATGGTAGTAATACAGCCTTAATCAGCAATACAAGAATTACAATGATTAACCCAAAGCTGCTGAATACACCTTTCAAACCATCAAACACAGGAATTACCACAAAGCGGTTGATCCAGCTGATCAATGGCCAGCCCAGGTTTACGTTTTTATGATATCCTTCGGCAACTTTTTTACAGATCTTGAAATCGTTTGGTCCGAAGTAAAAAGAATAAGCTGCTTTGCCTGTTAATACACCTTCCAACGGAAGCTGAACCTGAGCTTCAAGCGACTTGATGAATTTTTCAGAATTCACAGGTGCGTTTGGTACAGTACTGTACATCGGATAAGAAGTAACCGTTGCAGATGGAATAATGCTTCCTTCACGTACAATAAAACCGCTGTTAAAGAATTTTTGTTTTAAAGAAATCCATTGAACGTTAGAAACTGTTTCGGTTTCTCTGTCTTTAGAGGCTTCTGTTAAATCATCAAAACCATCTTCAGCCTGCATGAAATTTACCGTTGATTTATCACGAGCCAGTTTTGCATCATATTCAATACGCTCAACCTGTTCTCTCCAATCAAGTGTTAATGGTAGGTTTGGAAGTTCAGAGCCAAATCCGGAAGCTTTCAGGTTATAATCTACGGTGAAGCCTTCTGCTCCTAAAGTATAGGTATGTTCAATGGTTTTACCATTGCCGGCATCTGTTTTAAACGTCAACACCTGCTTATCGCCAGCTTTGGTTTCATAACCTGCATAATATAATTTATACAGATCTACAGGTTTTCTGTTTGTGTTGATGATAAGAGACAATTGATTGTTTTCTTCATTAAATAAAAACAGCTGTTTTTTATCCCAGGTAGAATAGTTTTTAAGTAATACCGACTTGATCGTACCGCCCTTTGTTGAAAGCGTTACAACTACATCTTTATTTTCTAATTTATATTCTTTTGCTTCACCAGTCATGGCAGCTGCAAAGTCGCCATATTCTCTCTGGTTCTGAGCCTTAAGCGCTGTATCAACTTGTGCTGCATGAACTGCTGCAGTATCTTTTTGAATGGTTTGAGTAATTGCAGGAGGTGTTGCAACAGGCGTTTCCGGTGTTTGTGTTGACATAAAGCCGAAATAGCCCAACATCAATACGGTAATTAAGGAAATACCGATAATCTGATTCTTATCCATTAGTAATTATGAGTAGTGTTTATCTTTTAAAACCCTGCAAAGATACCATTTTATATATGAAATCTGTTCTTCAGTTCAGATAAAATATAGCCCTGGCTGTTAAATGTAATGTTTTGGTAATGAGCTTTTTGTTTTTGTGTTCCGGTGTTTTTTATAAATATTTACGATACAGGTAAAATACAATACGCCGCGTTTGAACCACAGAAAATCTATATTTTGAATGGTTTAAATAAGGTAAATTTTCGATGTCTTATATAATTATATGCCGGGTATTTTTATAATTTATTAAGACGAATGCAAGCAACTTAAATTTTAATCCTATGGAAAAAAATATAGATCAACCGGTTATTGTGGAAAGGGTTTTCAATGCTCCTGTTTCAAAGGTATGGAAAGCGCTTACGGATAAGGCGGAAATGAAAAAGTGGTATTTTGATTTAGCTGAATTTAAAGCCGAGAAGGGTTTTGTTTTTCAATTCACAGGTGGTCCTGAAGATGGTATTCAATATATACATGTGTGTGAAATTACTGATGTGATACCGGAAAAGAAACTTACCTACAGTTGGAGATATGAAGGCTACACAGGAAAATCATTTGTAACGTTTGAATTATCGGAGATAGAAAATCAAACAGCAGTAACACTTATTCATACCGATATTGATTTGTTTCCCGACCAGCCTGATTTTGCAAGAGCCAATTTTGCTGCAGGCTGGGATCATATTATTAATGTTTCATTAAAAGAATATCTGGAAGGGAAATAAATCATTATTTTTATAATGATCAAGAAATTATTCAGGGTACATAGTTAGAATGCAGATTTTATATCAGTGACTGCTTGTATAAAATCTGTATTCTTTTTACAGATCGTTGAACATAATTTTTAATCTCATATACTCTGGAACAGAATCGCCTTCAAAGATCAGTGTAGATGTTGTTCTGTCGATCAATACATTTTGTCTCTCTACAATTGTTTGCTTGCTGTCTACATAAGAAAGTTTAATTGTATCCTGGTTCATTGTCCAGCTGCCTGCATGAAAGGATTGGATCATGCCGCTTGAAATGCGTTCAAATTTGTTGTTTTTACGCAGTGTTAAAAATGAAGCCGAAAATGGTGAATCTGAATAGGCCTCCAATACAACAGGAGAGTCCCGCCATTCCTTGGTGGTTTTCTTTAGTACCCGGGCATCTTTAGGTGTGATGCAGGAGTTTATGCCTATAAGTAACACCGGTATGAAAAGTATTTTAAACGTTATATGCATTTTATTATTCGTTTTATTACCTGCACTAAATGTAGGGTGATAAAACGAAATATAAAATAGTCTTATATTTATAAAAAATGATTTTGTTTTATGAAGGAGTATAAAATAGCGGAAGGCTGGGCAATTTTTATGTATATCGGAGCACCCCTTCTTATTGGGCTGTTTGGATTAATGCTGTTCATGCCTTTTCTGCCGGGAGAAGATATGCCTGTAGAAGCATTATGGTTTCTGGCACCTATATCTTTGCTGATGATTGGAATCATGGTTTTAGGTTTGATTGATACAGTGACAGGTCGGTTTGTTATTGATAAAGATCGTATCTATACTAAAAACGTATTTAACAACCGCATGTTGTTATTCACAGAGATCAAGGGGTTCCGGATAAATGATAAATATATTTTTGTAGAACCTTCTGTGCCAAATAAAAAACGGGTAAAGATCAGTACCTATTATGGCAAGAATGATGAAATCCGTGAGTGGCTATATGAGAACTATAGTGATTTGGATCTTATGAATATGATTGAGGAAACAAAGGCTATTTATACGAATGTGGAATTTGGGGCTAATGAAGAGATGCGGGAGAGGCGTCTGCATAAAGCACGTAAAGCTGCAACGGCTCTTAATACAGTTGCTATACTTGTTTCTGTCTGGGCATTATTTTATCCATATCCCTATGGTATTTTACTTGTTACTTTGCTGATCATGCCTGCACTTGCTATTCTACTGGTGAAAATGTTCGGTGGGATCATTCGGTTGGATACACAAAATCTCAGTGCTTATCCAACTGTTCTGTACAGTATTGCTGTACCGGGCTTTATATTGGTTGTGCGCGCAATGGTAGATTATAGTCTACTTGAATATACAAATACCTGGCTGCCTTCCATACTTCTTACTATTCTTGCATTAACTATTTTGCTAATCCGAAACAAAGAATTTACGTTTGAAAAGGGACGTGAATATATCACGTTGGGTGGAATGGTTATTTTCTTTTTCTGTTATAGTCATGGTGCATTGATTTTTATAAACTGTTATTTTGACCGATCTACAGCACAAGTCATTCATGTAAAAGTTATGAGTAAATGGATCAGTTCGGGTAAACATACTTCTTATTATGTTCAACTTGAACCATGGGACAAACAAACTGAACCTGAAGAAGTAAGTATTTCATCTGATTTATATGATAAGTTGAACGAAGGCGAAGAGGCAGCTGTCTATTTAAGTAAAGGATTTTTTGATATTCCCTGGGTTGAAGTATCGGAATAAAAGGAATCGGTTTTTTGATTTTAATTTTTACTCAGGTTGTGGTTGAATAAAAAATCTTTTATGGCAGCAATGTTTTCTGTTGTGCTGAAACAAAATTCAAAAAAACCTTTTTGACGAACGGCTTCTATGGTATGAAGTTGTACAAGAAAGTAGTTAATGCTTTCAATATTATTTCTCTTTTTTCTTTTCTCCCAGGTTTTTTCATTTGTCACATCGAAATAGCAATCACCAGACTTGTTCCATACATGTGGCACGGCCCAAAAACCATTGTCCTTATCCCGCATAAGGATCAAGCCCTCAACGATTAAAGTTTCGGGATATTTTTCTGCAATACGATATGCATTTTCAAAACATTCATCGGAATTAATTTCAAGATCTGTACAATCAATTTCATTAGGAATTGCTGAAAGTGTAATAGGTTCAGCCATGGCAAATTCTTCTTCACGATTGGTTTCTTCCATAGTTTGTTAAGTAGCAGATAAACCTATTCATACGCTTATGTGAAGAAAATGTTTTTGTATTTGAACAGATGCAGTATATGAAAAAGATGTAATTCAAAATTATAAAGATGTAATCTCATATTCTTTTTAATCATTCAAATTTGAATACAGAAATATAAAGACAATCAACCTAAAACATATTTGCTATGAAAAAGCTAAAGCACGTACTATTCATTCCATTGTTCTTTCTGGCTGCTGCATCGTTATTTGCAGAGACTCCAGGAGTAGAGGATTCATCATCTGTATCTTCTATGAACGTTGATAAAAAAGCAGCAGATGAAGATGATGATGAATTCAAACATGTAGAATTTGGTGTAAGATACATGCCTACGTTTTCTTCTATAGATATGAATACATCAAATGGTGTTGTTCAAGGTAGTTTTACAATGAGTAATGGATTTGGTGTTATGCTTGGCATTAACCTTACACAAAATCTGGGTGTACAGGGAGAGATAAATTATTATCAGATCAATCAGAAATATGCTGATGGAAGTTTGAATCGTGATTTGACAATTAACTATTTGAACATACCTGTATTGTTATCTCTTAATACAAATAAAGCTGCTCCTGTTAATTTGAATTTTGTTGCTGGTCCGCAGTTTGGAATAAATGTTGGATCTAATTTTGAAACATCCGGTAGCAATGGTTCTGATACTGCAAGAGCTGTAGTGGCATTAAGAAAAGGTGATGTGGGTGTGGCTTATGGTGCGGGTCTTGAGTTTGCTTTGAATAAAAATCATAGCCTGCGCCTTGATCTGGGTTTTAGAGGATTTTATGGTCTTGTTAATATGGACTCTTCAACAAATGACGATGGAACATACAATGTTATTGTGAGTGCATCCAGAAAAACATATGGTGGCTATGTAGGTCTAGCCTGGATGTTTTAAGAATTTTTAGATACATGACATCTGTCGCGAAATTCCGGTCGTGGAGAAGTTAAACACTTCTGCATGACTGGATTTTTTTTATTGCGGTCCTGAGAATAACTTCTTCCTGTCAGCTCACGTATGATAAACAGGGGATTTCCTGAAAATGTGGTGCGCCAGCATACAGGTGGGAAACAGAGCATAAAACAATAACATAAAACAGCATTTGGAAGGGAAATGTATGTCCATACGAGTTAAAATGATCACGTTTTACTAAAATATAAGTATCTTGTAATACGTTATTATTGCTATGAAACAAATCTATAAGTGTGATCATACAACAGATAAGAATTTCTTTAAGAAGATTTTCCTTTGTGTTTTATTCATTCTTATAGCTATTCTTTCATTACAAGCCCAAAATACGCTGGAGTTGCACGATGCCCCGTTGCATTATCCGTTAAGAAGCAAGTTGTTTCAGGTATTTGAAGATAAAACTAATACGCATACATCTGTTGAAAGTATTCATACTGAGCGATTCCAATCAGACAGTACTTATTTTTTATCGAATACGAATTCTGCTTCAACCTATTGGGCAAAATTCATATTGACAGATCGTTCTTCTATTAATAATCATTGGTTTTTTGTTTCGTACAATTACAGTATAGACTCACTTGATATTTTTGCTTTTAAAAAATCAACGCAACTTTTTCATAAACAATACCGCTTCGCATCTCCCGATTTGACATCAAAAGAAATGCGGCACAAAAATTTTACGGTTGATTTTCCGGTCCCTAAAAATGATACAATTGTTGTTTATATAAAATTAAAGAATGGTAATGCAACACAGTATGATTTTGCTTTAGTAGAGCACAAAGATCTTTTCTCAAAAAGTGTTTTTGAATTTTATCTGTTTGGTCTGTTTTACGGCGGATTAATCATGATGACTTTTTATCATATAAGTGTTTATTTCAGTTTGCGGGATAAGGCTTATTTGTTTTATGCAATGTATATATTTATTCAAGGCATGTATATGAGCTATAGAGATTCTTCAGCACTGGTTAATATATTTGCTGATGCACCCTGGCTGATTGCTTATACATTGAATGCATTATTCTTTATCCTGTCGGTTTCAACCTTATTGTATGGCCGCTTCTTTCTTGAACTCAAAAATTTCAGATCGTTCACGTTTCTGATAATAGCGTTTGTTGTTGTACGTGCGCCGTTTTTAGTACTATATAAAAATTATCCATTGGTGGTGATGTGGCTTGATCTGGCGGCACCTTTGATTGTATTGATCTTTTCAATTATTTCCCGTTTTCAAAAAAATAAAACAGCGACCTTATTCAGTATTAGTTTTGCCGTCATCTTTGCAGGGTACCTTATTAATGTTTTGTGGCATGCAAATATTATAGACTGTACAACAGATGTATTCTATTCACTTTATTATGCCCTTATTATTCAAACCTTGTTATTGGCGGTTGCAAATGCATACAGACTGAATAAACTGAAAATAGATGCATTGAATAAACAGATGCTTGAAGAGCAGGTAATCCGGAATATACAGATGATCAAACATCAGGAAGAATTAATCAAGGCTAAAAGCGATGATCTGGATATGTTGTTATACAGGGCTTCCCATGATATCAAAGGCCCGTTGAAATCGATTGATGGCTTGTGTGATCTGGGCCGACGCGATGAGGAAAATAAAAATATCTATTTCGAAAATATTGGTGCTGTTTCAAAACGCTTACAGCATATATTAAACTCTCTTTTACAGATTGCTGAACACAACCGTTCTGAAGTTAAAATAGAACCGGTGAATATTTATACATTGATTCATGAATGTATTCAGGAAAATCTGGTTGCATATCCGGATATAAAGAAAATCAATTTTAAAGTACAAATACCTGAAGATACTACAATCCTATCAGAGCGTTTTACCTTGCTTTCCATTGTACAGAATATTATTGAAAATGCTATTAAGTACATGGATAAATCAAAAGCTGAAAATGTTTTGCTTATTACCTCCAGTAAGTCAGAAGACCAGCAGATTCTTGTCTTTGAAGACAATGGCATTGGTATCAAAGAAGAATATCTTAAAAATATTTTCCAGATGTTTTATCGTGCCAATAATGTAAACCCTTCTGGTGTGGGCCTGGGACTTTATATTGTTAAGCAGCATGTTGACCGCCTGAATGGACATATTGAGATTGCTTCAAAAGAAAACGAATTTACCCGTTTTACCATTTACCTGCCTTTGTAATGTATAGAGCTTTCAAACGCTATGTTTGAAATTATGTAAGCGTATTCTGAAATCATGTAAATACGACCTTTTTTAAATTTGTAGCTTTATACGAATAACCAGTAAAGCTATGGAAACGAAATACATTGCCCGCTCACGAAAAATTATTCATGCACCGCTCAAAAAAGTTTGGGATGCACTTGTGGATCCGGAAAAGATCAAACAGTATATGTTTGGTACCGATGTAATTTCAGATTGGAAAAAAGGCAGTTCCATAATATGGAAAGGCGAATGGAAAGGCAAGGCATATGAAGATAAAGGTGAAATCCTTCAAATCGATAAAGGGAAGAGATTACAGTATTCACATTACAGTGCACTGAGCGGAAAGCCTGACTTGCCGGAAAATTACCACATTGTTACTATTACCTTATCTGAATTCGAGCTGCATATTGGTGTAGAGGTAGAATTGACGCAGGATAATAATAATACAGAAGATGAACAAAAGCATTCAGAAGAAAACTGGAATATGATGCTGGAAGGATTGAAGAAGTTCCTGGAAAAATAAGGTCATTCTGTGTTTAATAAAATCTATCTCATTTTGCGATTTCTTTAAAAGCCTGAATATACTTATCGATATAAAATTGTTTTTGTGCACTTTTATATTGCATAATATATCTGGGATGCTCCAGCGGAATGAGTTTTTTGAAGAACTGATATTCAGCATTCAATTTACGTAAGAACTGTTCATTTTTTCCTGTGCCCAGACAGAAGCATATATCTGTATTGACTCCCATTTTAATCAGCGTACGGATGTTTTCAATGATTGAACCTGATACTGCATGAAGCAAAGTTTTGCTGTCGTAGTAATTGTAATTGGTTTCTTTACCTTGAGCATCTGATGATGTAAAGCCAAGCGGGAAGGGAGAATTGATGTAGAAGTCTTTATAGAATTGTTCCGGTCCGCCGTAGGCTGCAATCATGTCATAGATAAAAACAGAAGAAGGCTCGTGTGTTACCTTGCCCGAATAAGGGATGTTGCATACACTTACCAATCGTTTTGGATCTGTAAAGGGAATGCCCGTTAAACCTGCACCAAACCTGCCAGGATTGATGCCTAGGATCAGATGGCGTTGATGATGGTCGTTATAATATTTCTTATAGAAAATTTCTGTTAACGCTAAAGCTTGTGCAGATTCCTTAAACGGATTCATGATGCGGATGCCAGGAGGTAAGGGAGCGCCTGTATAATCAAGCACTTTATTGAAACGAATGGCTTTGTCTGCGAAGGTTGGCATGGTATAAATATAAAAAATAACTCAGCAATTTATGTTGTGTGCATGAATGATAACATTATTTTATGATATGTTGTTCTCATAAAATCATAACGAAAAACATATAACGAATTTCAATAATTCTACAACAAACTCCTGATGCTGGATTTCTAGCTTTGACTTATAAATAACAACACGCATGGATTTGATGCTGTGCAATCTTATGGGTTGCACCATTATATATCATACGTTTTTTCTCATCTAAAAAATAAGTCATATGAAAAAAGTACAGTTAAGTTTAGGTCTTCTCCTGATTGCATCAGCATTACAGGCACAGGTAACCATTGGTCCGAAATTGGGATTGAATGTAAATTATGAAAATTATAAATTTTCAGGTGATTATTCAGGTACTCAGGAAAATTCCAAGACCGCAAAAGTAGGGTATCAGGCAGGTGTTGCCATTAATCTTAAAACATCTGATTATTTTTCTGTTAGGCCTGAGGTATTGTTTAATGTAATGGGTGGAGAAACTTCATTTGGAGATGGAGATAACAATACCAGAACAGTAAAGACTACCTATAATTATTTATCTGTTCCTTTAAACTTTGTTGGTACATTTGATGCGGGTCCAGGCAAGATCAATATCTTCGTTGCTCCGCAATTCAGCATTGGTTTGAATGGTAAATATTCTTACCAGGCGGATTCTTCGGGTCTGTTTGTAAATACACAATATTCACAATCAGGTTCATTGCAAACAGGTAAGGTACCTGACGATAATAATGGCGATACAGGATATTTCAACCAGATGGCTTGGGGCATCAATTACGGTGTCGGTTATCAGATTAAAGGATTGCTATTTACCGGTCAGTATCACATGGGATTAACCAATACACAACCACATTATGCCAACTCTGATCAGGAAGCCCACAGAGGTGATGTAGTTACAAAGAATTATGGTTTCACGATCGGTCTTACGTATTTCTTTGGAGATACAGATGATGAATAATCTTGATTGACTTTACTTGCTAACGAATCCTCCAAGGTTTTCAAAACCTTGGAAGTATTACTACAAGAACGAATCATAAAAAAGACTCACACTTTTCAGCGTGAGTCTTTTTTGTTTGGTTATTCAGCACCAGTCAAAGACTGGCGCTAGATTCTGTGAATTAATTCTTACTTTTTCCCTTTTGCAAATTCGTTTGCAGCTTTTACAAATTTTACAAAGATCGGATGCGGGTTCTCTACCGTACTTTTTAATTCCGGGTGGAACTGGCTACCGATGAAGAATGGATGGTCTTTCAACTCTACGATCTCAACCAGTTTTGTTTCCGGATTGATACCTGTTGCCAACATACCTTCTTTTTCATATTGCTTCAGGTATTTGTTGTTAAACTCATAACGGTGACGGTGACGCTCCATAATCTTGGACTTACCATAGATTGCATATGCCTTGGAACCTTTTGTCAATTCACATGGATAAGCACCTAAACGCATCGTACCACCTTTCATGGTAATGTTTTTCTGAGATTCCATCATATTGATCACCGGGTTTGCAGTGTCTTTATTCATCTCAGTGGAATTTGCATCTTTTAAGTGCAGTACGTTGCGTGCAAATTCAATTACTGCGCACTGCATACCCAAACAGATTCCGAAGAACGGAATGTTGTTTTCACGTGCGTACTGTACCGCAGCAATCTTGCCTTCCAGCCCGCGCTCACCAAAACCCGGTGCTACGAGAATACCATCTGCAAAAGCAAGGTTGTGTTGCAGGTTATCTTTTTGCAATTGCTCAGAAGAGATCCAGCGGATCTTCACTTTGCATTCATTCATGGCACCTGCATGGATGAAGGCTTCTGAAATGGATTTATATGCATCAGGAAGTTCTACATATTTACCTACTAGGGCTATGTTCACTTCTGATAATGGGTTCTTCAGTTTACCTAAAAATACTTTCCAGCTTTCCAGATCCGGTTCGTTTTTGTTTGGCAGCTTTAGTTTTGCCAATACACGTTCGTCGAGCTTTTCTTTTTTCATCAGCAGCGGTACATCATAGATTGTTTCTGCATCGATAGATTCGATTACAGAATTGATGTTTACGTTACAGAATAAGGCAACTTTCTTACGCAACTCAGCAGGCAACGGGTGCTCTGTACGGCATACAAGAATGTCCGGGTGAATCCCTGTTTCAGATAATTGTTTAACCGAGTGTTGTGTAGGTTTTGTTTTTAATTCTTTTGCGGCATTCAGATACGGGATCAATGTCAAGTGGATCACAAGCGTATCTGTAGGGCCCATTTCCCAACGGAACTGACGTACCGCTTCAAGGAAAGGCAGGGATTCGATATCACCTACGCAGCCACCAATCTCAGTAATGACAATATCGTATTTGCCGGATTCGCCCAGCAACTGGATGTTGCGCTTGATTTCATCAGTAATGTGTGGTACTACCTGTACCGTCTTGCCTAAGAATGCCCCCTGGCGTTCTTTGGTAATAACCGTATTGTAAATTCTACCGGTGGTAACATTGTTTGCCTGGGATGTCGGCGTGCTTAAGAAACGTTCGTAATGGCCAAGATCCAGATCGGTCTCTGCACCGTCGTCCGTTACGTAACATTCGCCATGCTCGTAGGGGTTCAGGGTTCCCGGATCGATGTTCAGATACGGATCAAACTTTTGGATGGTAACAGAAAAACCTCTTGATTGAAGAAGTTTGGCGAGAGAAGCGGCTACAATGCCCTTTCCGAGTGATGAAGTAACCCCGCCGGTTACGAAAATATATTTAGTTGCAGACATAATCCCGTTTTAGACTTACGGGATACAAAGTTAATTAAAACTGCTGATTTTTCTAAAAATGGGGATAAGAAAAGGGGCGTTTTGCAATTAGGAATTATAAATTATGAATTATGAATGTAAGAAATAGCTAGAGATACGGTCTTTTTGGCCAATTTTTCATTGACGGGAGCAACTTAATTAGAAAGATCGTTTGTTCTTCTACAGAATCCTTAAATCCTTTATGTTGAAAATCCTGATTCTGACAATATGTTGGATTTTGCAATTTATATAGCGTGTTTTGCAGTATGAATCTGAAAGCGTCGATTGAGAATAATGTGCATATAGGTGCGGTAGCTGCTGCTGCAGATGAACTTGGGCTGGAGACATATATTGTAGGCGGGTATGTGCGCGATCTGATCATGGGCCGCGAGAACAAGGATATTGATTTTGTTTGTCTGGGTAGCGGTATTGAGCTGGCGCAGCATGTAGCGGCGAAAATGGGTAGTAATACTGCCGTGCATGTTTTTAAGAATTTCGGCACGGCGATGATTAATGCCGGCGACGTGGAACTGGAATTTGTGGGTGCCCGTAAGGAATCGTATGATTTTAATTCACGCAAACCTACGGTAGAGAGTGGTACCCTGCAGGATGATCAGCTGCGCCGTGATTTTACTATCAATGCGCTTGCGATTTGTCTCAATAAAGACCGCTTTGGTGAGCTGATAGATCCGTTTGACGGAGTAGGGGATATTAAGCGCAAAATCATTAAAACGCCACAGGACGCATTATTAACTTTTTCAGATGATCCCCTGCGCATGATCCGTGCGATCCGTTTTGCTAGTCAGCTCAACTTTGATATAGAACCTACAACTTTCCAGGCTATCACGGCCAATAAAGACCGCCTGAAGATTGTTTCCATGGAACGGATTTCCCAGGAATTGAATAAGATCATTCTGGCACAAACACCTTCTTATGGCTTTAAACTATTATACATTTCGGGTGTATTGAAAGACATTTTCCCGGAGTTTGTGGCTTTACAGGGCGTTGAATCGATCGATAATAAATCGCATAAAGATAATTTCTATCATACCTTACAGGTGCTCGATAATGTAGCAAAAGTGTCTGACGACCTGTGGCTGCGCTGGGCTGCTATCTTACACGATATTGCAAAGCCGCTTACAAAACGTTTTGTGGATCGCATCGGCTGGACTTTTCACGGCCATGAAGACAAGGGCGCACGTATGGTGCCGGGTATTTTCAGAAAGCTACGTTTGCCGCTGAATGAAAAAATGGAAATGGTAGCCAAGCTGGTCCGTCTGCATTTACGTCCTATTTCATTGGTGAAAGATGAAGTAACAGATTCAGCCGTTCGTCGCCTGATGTTTGAAGCCGGAGAGCATTTTTCGGATCTGATGATCCTGTGTCGCGCCGATGTAACCTCCAAGAACAACAACAAGGTAAAACGTTATCTCGAGAATTTTGACAAGGTGGAACGCAAGGTAGTTGAAGTGGAAGAGAAAGACCAGCAGCGTTTGTTTCAGCCGGTGGTGAGCGGCGAGGATATTATGAAAACCTTTGACCTTAAACCAGGAAAAGTGATTGGCGATATAAAAGCCGATCTTATCGAAGCGATTCTTGAAGGAGATGTTGTAAACGAATACGAGGCGCTGTTTCCGTTTATGGTAGCGCTGGCAGAAAGGAAGTATGGGTTGGTAAAACCTAAAGCTTAACGTCAAAGGCTTGCTTAGCTATAAATTCCAAATAACAAAAAACAAATTCCAAAAGAATCAGAAAGTGATTGGTAATTATTACAGCAAAGATATTTTTTAAAATTTTTAAAGATTTGTATTTGGGAAATTATTGGCAGTTTGGAATTTGTTTTTTGTTATTTGGAATTTCATCTAGAACTTAACAATAAAACCAACAAATAAATAGCAGAAACGCCCAGCAGCACAAAGCCGCCTTTTTTAAATATCGATTTTTTCTTTTCGTATTCTGCGTCCTGTCTCTTTATAAGAATGTCAGGAAAAAGAAGCAGAATAATACCTGCTGAAAATGGAATAAAAATATCAATGTAACTCATAGTCTTATCTGATGTTGAAGGTATTAAAGATAGTAATTATTTTAACAAATACATTTTTCAAAAAAGCCAGCTGTTTGGAATTTGTTTTTTGTTATTTGGAATTTTATCCGACCTTCAGCCTTCCGCCTCGTACAGTTCCAGCGGTAGTCCATCCGGATCAGCAAAGAAAGTAAAACGTTTATTGGTTAATGTATCTACACGGATTGGTTCGCAGGTTACGCCTTTACTGTTTAAATATTGGATTGAATGTTCAATATTATCAACAGAAAAAGCCAGGTGTCTCAATCCGCAGGATTCAGGTCTGCTGGGGCGAGCAGGTGGATTTGGGAACGAAAATAATTCAATGATATATGTGCCGTTGATAGCGAGATCAAGTTTGTATGAATTACGTTCTGCACGGAATGTTTCCAGTACAACCGTACAGCCTAGCACTTCTGTATAAAATTTTTTGCTGCGTTCATAATCCGAACAGATGACGGCGATGTGATGAATGTTTTTTAGTTGAAGCATGGTGAACAATTATGAATTATGATTAACTATATTTAGCCGGAGCTTTTATCGCTTTTACTTTGTCCATTTTTTGATCGTTAATGAATGTAGCACTAAGGCTTCTGCCATAGGACTGATATTCATTTTGACAAACTTAACCTTATATTTTATTTCGTTGTTCTTTTTAATTTTTCTAGTCCCGAAATTTATCAGGCGTTTCAATTTTCTGGCTGTTTTAAAATCACCTGCAAGTATAGCATTACTTAACGCAAATTCATTTGCTGGAATACTATAACCTTTGAAAATAGGACCGGAGTCAATATCTCCCATATCTGTTTTTTTATTGTAGTAGCGCTCTCTGAACAATCTAAACAGTATATAATTTTTACTGAAGTGTTTTTTGTAATTGGTATATAATTCAATGGCGAACGTACTATCAAATTGATAAATAAATGTTATACTCCAGCCCAGCATAGATCCTCTGGGCCCTTCAAGCGGTTCTCCGTTTGCCGGATCAATTGTTGAATATAATACTTGTGTATATTCATCCAGATAATGTGCTTTAGCATATTGAACCCATTTTGTGCAAAGAGCATCATAACCACTGGACGTATTTGTTCCATGTAGTTTTAATGAAGCCAAGGCAACCGTATTGTCTGGAATCCAGATTGCAGATGCATACGATTCCAGATTTAGAAATGAAGTATTGTTATAACGGACAAATAACGATTTCGAAATAGTGTCATTGAGTTTATTAAACGTTGTATCACTTGATAAAAGTCGGTAACAGCCAATCATTAAATTTAAATGACCCAGATAGAGCACAGAATTTGTAGGGATTGAATCGGTTGAATTATTGGGTTGTTCGATTTGATAGGGGAATGATATTTTATACTCCAGCACTTTTGTAATGGATGTTTTGATCAGATCAATGGCATCTTTTTTATAGATAGAATCATGCATAGCAAGATTTGTCATGGCATAGGAGGTATATGCATAAGAAAAAAGCATAAACTCTGGATTTTGATCTCCAAGGAGAATAATATCAGAGTTTTCATCAAGCGGCTGATTTACGATTCTTTTTAGATAATTAACACGTTTATGAATTTCTTTTTCTTTTGGGTAGGAATGATTTTGGGCATGAAGAATATGTATCCAGAAAAATAAAAAAAATATAAAGGATGAAATCTTAATCATTTAGATTGGTTATAGATATTCTATAATTTAATCACTTGAATCAAATAAATCAGAAGAATCATAGTTTAGACTTCATGCATTCTTCAAAGTACCACAACTTCAGTAAGTCCATATAGAACATGGAAGGAGTGGGGCCAAGCAGATTTTTTTCAATCGCAGGAATGAATGGTTTGATACAACATGCAACGAATTTGTTGAGCCTGAATGTTGCCAATCTACTGTGAAGCTTTATTAATTTTGTTCTGGAAGGAAGTTTATTTTGACTATACAGTTCAACCAGTGTTTCGATTGACTGTTTTATTTTTCCTAAGAAGACTTCGTTGTTATCCAGTCCTTCGTGATAAACAAAATTGTCGATATGGATGATCGTAAGTCCGTTAGAAGCTAAGGTCATGCCGAGTAAGGTGTCTTCATGACCATATTTTTGTATGGAATTATCCAGCGGAAATTTTAACAGTACTTCTTTACGGATCAATAAATTATTTAGCGTGAATGTATCGAATGGATTTCTGTTTCTTTTTTCTGCGGTAATCTCTTCACGTTTCCTGCCATAGATCCATCTTAATTGCTGGTCTGGAGCGGGCATGTTTTGCGTATAAGCTGTTCCTCCGCATACACATGTATTTGTTGCAGAAAGGAATGGAAGGTAATTTTTCAAAAAGCTATCTGTGCAGGGAATGGTATCTGCATCCAGGAATAGTAACCAATCGAATGAGGATTTTTTAATTAACTCATTGCGGATTGCCGCACGGCCAATGTTGTATTCAAGTCGGTAGATGTGAAGGTTGAGTGTGTTATCAAAGGCTGGTTTCCAGCTTAAGTAAGACGAAGTATTGCTGGCATCGTCAATAATAATGATCTCAAAGGCTATTCCTAAAGAAGAACACTGTTTGTGCAGCGCATGGATTAATTCAGCAGGATTGTATTCATGAACCGGGATTAAGATCGAGAGGCCTTTCATTATGCATGCATCCCGTGTTCAATCACTTTTTTATCAGCAACCCGTAGCGTACGCGCCGGATACTTTAATAAAAACTGGTGATTGTGCGTAGCCATCAATACAGCTGTTCCATTTCTGTTGATCTCAAAAAATAGATTAAGAATTTCTTCTGCAACTTCAGGATCCAGGTTTCCTGTAGGTTCATCAGCAAGCAGGATCAGAGGTTCATTCAGTAAGGCACGTGCGATTACAACGCGCTGCTGTTCTCCGCCGGATAGTTGATGCGGCATTTTATTCATAGAGCTTGTCAAGCCTACGCGCATCAATACATCGTTCAAACGGTTCTTGATTTTGGCAGAATCTTTCCAGCCGGTTGCTTTCATGACAAAGATTAAATTGTCAGCAACAGAGCGGTCGTTCAGCAATTGAAAGTCCTGGAAGATAATACCCAGCTTTCTGCGTAAGAAAGGAATTTTTTTCCTTTTTATATTTTCAACGGCAAAGCCAGCAACGGTAACTTTTCCTTTGGGTTGAGAAAGGTCCGCATAAAGTGTTTTCAGCAGAGACGATTTACCACAGCCGGTGCGGCCAATCAGATAAACAAATTCGCCTTTGTTGATTCTGAATGTAACATCATCCAGTACCAATTGGTCTTCCTGGAAAATATCAGCGTTTGTTAATTCTAATACAGGTTCGTCTGACTGTGTCATATCTTACTTTATACTAATGCGAACTTTTGTAATTTGCCAAAAGGTAAATCCTGGATTAACTGCAGAAACTCATCTTCTCTGCCTTCAAGGCCAAGCTTCTTAACCATTTTTAAAGGTCTGTCTGCTCTGAAATAAGCGATCAATACCATCTTCTCATCCCGGAGCTGAATGTAATCAGGAATCTTCGCTTTCCCTTTTACTTTGATAATGAACATATCAGATCCAAAAGGAGTTTGAACGAAAATTTCTTCTTCCATATGAATATCCAGAAAATAAATAGTCTTTCCACGAATTTACTTCATAGAAAGACTATTACCAATGTTTTTGTACAGGAAATTAACCGTTGACTTTTTTGTGGTCAGCCAGGAACTTCGCTAAACCGCTATCTGTAAGGGGGTGATTCAATAAACCAGTGATTACATTCAACGGACAAGTAACAACGTCTGCGCCTACTTCCGCACAATTGATCAGGTGCATGGTATGGCGTACAGAAGCAGCAAGTACTTCCGTCTGGTAATCGTAATTTCTGTAGATACCAACGATCTGCGCGATCAGCTCCATACCATCCTGGGAAATATCATCAAGGCGGCCAATGAACGGAGATACATAGGTTGCACCTGCTTTTGCAGCAAGCAATGCTTGTCCTGCAGAAAATACCAACGTACAGTTTGTACGGATACCTTTCTGAGAGAAATATTTAATGGCTTTGATGCCATCTTTTATCATAGGAACTTTTACCACGATCTTTGGATCAATGGTGATCAGTTCTTCACCTTCTTCAATAATACCTTTATAATCCGTCGCAATTACTTCAGCACTTACGTCGCCGTCAACAATATCGCAGATTGCTTTATAGTGTTTGAATACATTATTTTTCCCGGAGATACCTTCTTTAGCCATAAGGGAAGGGTTTGTCGTTACACCGTCTAAAATACCAAGCTCTTGTGCTTCTCTGATTTCATTAAGATTGGCTGTGTCGATAAAGAATTTCATAAAGTAAATTATTTTAATGTATTCAGTTGTTTTAATAAATGCTTACGTGATTTAAAACAAAACGTTCTAACAGCATAAGAATCTGTTATTCGCTTAATCATTCAGGAAAGATAACTACAGAAATTGAAATTAAGAAGAGGAAAAAATAAAAAGGCAAACTGAATATCGCACCGCTACAACCATTTATCCTTGCTTCCTTCCGGACCTGGGGAGGTTCACAGGAGCTGGTCGTACCAGTCTGCCGGTACAAATGTAATCAAATTAATTTAGGATGCAAAATTGCATTATAAATGAAGTTTGTTTTTGCCGGGTTATATATTGAAGACAGTGCAAATAAAGTAAGTTATTCTGCTATAAGCAATGCGTACCAATGATGCAGCGTGTTACCAAGTATAAAGAGTTAACGTGTTGAAACGAAAATATTCTGTCTTGGCAATTAAGACAAAATATCAGGTAGCTAAGGGTGCGCAGGAAATGAGGAAGGGGGCGGGAGAATAAGTCAAAACCTGAGGTATTCATAATATTGTATTTTAAGTGGATTTAAATTTAAATATTGATAGATTTTCTTGTATTTAAATTGGTTTTTAACGAGTTGCAATTACTTTTTTGTTCTTTTCACGTATTCAATCTTTTAGAAAAGAGACTGATAAATTCAGAGAACATTTTGATATGTGTTTTCCAGCAATTGGAAGATGCATTTATTTGTAACCTGATTTTTTTAAAACTCCTGAAATCACTGGCTATGGAGCGGGGAAGATGTTGTAAAATATAATTTTTTGAATTGGTTGAAATATTCTTGCAATAGTTTAAAATAACATCTTAAATGTACAATTAAATTGATAGTTAATATTTTATAAATGTTTGTGAATGAGTTAATTTTGCATCGTATGGTGTGCTAGAAATTGAACTTTTCTAACTTCTACAATTTTAAAATCTCTATGATCAGAAATTTCCTATGTGCCTTATTGTTGGGCATGTTTGCTGCATGGCAGGCAAACGCCCAATGTACTTCCTGCGCAACTTCTTATACAGCTAATGCTGCTATTGCTGCTACGGCAGATAATCAGGTTATCTGTATTACCGGTGGTACTGCCTTTACTGTAATATCCAGTTTTAAAAACGTTACTGTAAAAATCTGTGCTCCAAATGTTCAATTGGTCAATGTTCAAATCGGAACAACAGCTCTTAACAATACGATTGAGAGTTTTGCCGATAATACGAAGATAGGTACAATTGTAGCTGAAGCGGATACATTTTCGTTTATTGCTCATAATATCGGTGCTGCTATTACGGGTAGTGCTTCATTAAACGGAATGAGCAAATTCAGAACAACCAATGGAGCTTCATTAACTATTACTCCAAGTCTGAACCCCGGCAAAAAAATATTTTTTATTGCTGAAGAGGCTTCAACAATGAATACCGCAGCGATTACATCAAATGCCGGTGGGCAAATAATCGTCGGAAAACATTCAACGTTTACTTCCACAGGGACTGTTATACTTCAGAACGATGGTTTTGTATTGAATAATGGAGATTTTACTGCTAATGGAGATTTTACAGTACAAAATGGGGGAAATGCACTTACAAATTTTTGTGGAGAATCAACGATTACTATTAACGGGAAATTTATTATAAATAATGGGGCACTATATAATGCAGGTGTCATAAAAGCTACCACTATAGCAGTCAATGCATCTGCAGGTCCGATTTATCCGAATGAAGGATCGCAAATTATTGCTACAGGTGCATTGGAAACAACAAATGCTGCTAATTTATTCAGAGGAGATAGTATTAAGGCCGGAGAATGTGCATTATTTAAAATCTCATCTTATGGTTCATGGAATGCTGCGCTTTCAAATTCATCGAAACTTAAATACTGCGGTCCGGCGGTTACTGCTACTCAATTAGGACAGGCAATCGCTGATTGTAATTGTACAAGTGAAACTAAGCTATGTACGCCTCTATGTGTAGCTCCAACAGCTGTAACGATCACAGCTCCTGTAAATAATGTATGTGCAGGATCCTCTACGGTATTAACTGCAAATGCTACAGGACTTAAAGCAGGAGATACATATACGTATAGTTGGTATAAGAACAGTGTTGTAGCAGCCAATCTAGTCGTAACAAATACCAATGTAAATACATTGACTGTTTCTGATGCGGCCACCTATTTTGTTGTGGTAGCGAACACTATTAAACCTGCAGATTGTTCTGCACAAAATACAGCAGGCTTTGTATTTACCGTCAATCCGATTCCGCCGCAACCGACAGTTACAGCAGGCGGTCCGTTAACATTCTGTAATGGTGGTTCGGTAAGTTTAACCGCAGCAACAGCTGGCTTTACAGGCGGTACGTATACCTGGTCAAATGGTTCAATAAGCAATCCATTGGTAGTAACAACGAGCGGTACTTATACAGTAACTTATAAATCAGCAGACAATTGT
>JAGKWN010000121.1 GCA_021151805.1 Cytophagaceae bacterium
GAATATTAAAATCCATTATAAACAAAGAACCGCATAAAAGCGGTTCTTTGTTTATTGTAATTGACTTCATCAATTCTTATAATTCGTCGAATACCATTTTAAGGTGTGTTGCAATCATGTCTGCAGAACGACCTTCAATATGGTGACGCTCCACAAAATGTACCAGGTTTCCGTCTTTAAACACCGCGATAGATGGGGAAGAAGGTGGGTAAGGCAACGTATATTCACGAGCCTTGTTTACTGCTTCTTTATCAACTCCGGCAAATACAGTTCCTAAGTTTGCGGGTATTTTTGTGTGGTCGATTGCTTTTCTAACACCAGGTCTTGCAGTACCTGCCGCGCAGCCACATACAGAGTTGAATACAAGCAGGGAAGTACCAGGCTTTTTCATAAATGCATCAACTGCGTCTGGTGTTGTTAACTCGCTGAAACCTGCATTGGCAAGTTCCGCTTTCATCGGGGCTACTAATTGTTCTGGATACATATGTTTTATGCTTAATGCAGAAGGCTTAAGGCCTAATGCTTTTTTCTTTATTTATTTTTCTATTCTTATTAAAACTATTCAATGAATGAAAAAGGTAATGATAATTAATAAGCGGAAAGCCTTAAGCGTTTAGCTTTAAGCCTTCAGCTTAAACTACATAAATCCTAACTCCAGTTTCGCTGCATCGCTCATCATTTCCTGGCTCCAGGCCGGGTCAAATGTGATCTCAACAGTTACTTCGTTTACACCTTCGATTGCTTTGGCTTTTGTTTCAACCTCTGCAGGCATAGATTGTGCCGCCGGACAGTTTGGAGATGTTAATGTCATTTGAATAAATACATTATTCACCGGGAAGACACTTACTTCGTAAATCAATCCCAATTCATATATATTGACAGGTATCTCCGGATCGTAAACTGTTTGTATAGCTTCGATCACTTTGTTCTTTAATTCTGCCTGATCTATTTCTATTTCACTCATACGTTAAACTGTTTTGTTCTGATAAGCCAATGCATGCATTTTCATCTGCTTCACCATGGATGCCAGCCCGTTTGAGCGTGTCATGGATAAATGTTGCTGCATGCCTATTTTATCAATAAAATACATCTCACTTTTTGCTATATCTTCAGCCGGTTGTCCGCTTAGTACTTTTAAAAGCAACGCGACTAAACCTTTTACGATAATGGCATCGCTTTCGCCTTCAAAATACACCTTGCCATCTTTGTAGGAGCTAACCATCCATACCAGCGACTGACAGCCTTTGATAATATTTTCTTCAACTTTATATTTTACATCAATACCCGGAAGTTTTTTCCCAAGGTCAATGATGTATGCATATTTTTCATCCCATTCATCGAACAGATCAAAGTCTTCAATGATCTGGTCCTGAATTTCATTAATTGTTGCCATCTCTTATCTGAATAATTTTATTGCCTTATGAATGGCAGCAATGAATAGATCAATCTCTTCCTTTGTATTATAGAATGCAAAAGAAGCGCGGGAAGTTCCCGTAACACCCAATCGACCCATTAACGGTTGCGTACAATGGTGACCAGTACGGATAGCAACGCCTGCTTTGTCTAAAATAATTCCTAAATCCTGGTGGTGTATGTCTGAAAAGACAAATGATTGAACACTTACTTTGTCTTTGGCTGTACCAATCAAACGGATACCTTCGATGTCTTTTAATTTTGAAACTGCGTAATCGAGCAATTCATGTTCGTAGGCACGAATGGCTGGTTTGCCAAGAGAATTTACATAGTCGATAGCTGCTTTGAAAGCTACTACATCAGCAATATTCGGTGTACCCGCTTCGAATTTATAAGGAAGTTCGTTGTACGTACAGCTCTCATACGTTACTTCGCTGATCATCTCGCCGCCGCCCTGGTATGGAGGCATTGCTTCAAGGATTGAGCGTTTGCCGTATAAGACACCTACACCCGTAGGCCCGTAGAGTTTATGGGCAGAGAATGCGTAGAAATCTGCATCCAGATCCTGCACGTCAATATCTAAGTGAGAAACCGCCTGTGCCCCGTCAATAAGCGCAACTGCACCAACCGCGTGTGCTTTGGCAATCAGTTGTTTTACCGGGTTAATACTGCCAAGTGTATTGGAAACATGTACGCAGGCCAGCAATTTTGTTTTTGAAGTAATGATGGAATCGAATGTCTCGGTAAGTAATTCTCCGGCATCATTCATCGGTAATACTTTTACAACCGCTTTAGTGCGTTGTGCAAGCATATGCCACGGAACCATGTTTGAATGGTGTTCCATGGCTGAAACAACAATTTCATCTCCTGCTTTAAGATTTTCAAGTCCCCAGGTGGAAGCAACCAGGTTAATACCTTCGGTTGTACCACGTGTGAAAATGATCTCTTCACGCTCCTTGGCATTGATGAAAGTTTTAACGGCATCGCGCGTGGCTTCAAATGCAGCTGTTGCACGCTCTGCCAGTGTGTGTATGCCACGGTGAATATTGGCGTTGTCGTTTAAATAATAAGCCGTTAGGGCTTCAACAACTTGTATAGGTTTTTGTGTAGTAGCAGCGTTATCAAAATACACCAGAGGTTTACCATTTACCTCCTGATGCAGGACCGGAAAGTCTTCCCGGATACGGTCGATGTTTAACGCTCCATCGGCGGTTAAAAGGTCTGTATTGATGGTTATCATAGTTGCTAGTTTCCAGTTACTAGTTTCTAGACCCTAGTAACATTTTTAGTTTCGAGTTGCTAGGTGCTAGTTTCTAGACTCTAAAAACAACGTTTATGTGTATTAGGTTCTAGTTACGGTTTCTTTTGTCTCGTAACTAGAACCTAGTAACTAGAAACTATTTCAATCTTTCTTCTATCTCTTGTTCTAAGTAAGCACGAAGTTCGTCGTGTTTTACTTTATCCAATACATCAAAGGCAATGGCGTGCACAAGCATCTTTTTTGCTTTGTCTTCACCTACACCACGTGCGCGGAGGTAGAACATTGCTTCCGGATCAAGCTGACCTGTTGTTGCCCCGTGAGAACATTTAACATCGTCAGCAAAGATTTCCAATTGAGGCTTTGTATGAACAGACGCTTCTTTTGAAAGTAGGATGTTTTTGTTCGACTGGAATGCGTTTGTTTTCTGAGCGTCTTTACGAACCCAGATCTTACCATTGAATACGCCGGTAGATTTTCCATCCAGAATGCCTTTGTATAGCTCGTTGCTATAGCAGTTCGGCATGGCGTGGTCAACAAGCGTATGATTGTCTACATGTTGATTACCCTTTTCAAGGTATAACCCATTCAGAAATGATTCGCAGTACTCAGCACCTAATGTGATGTTCAGATTGTTTCGTACCAAACCACCATTTAATGTAATAGTAGTTGTGTAGGAATTACTTTTTCCTTCGTGAACAATCTGTGTATTGTGAATGAAATTGCTGTTATCAAGATCATTCTGGATTTTGTATTGTTCCAGGTATGCGTCTTGTTTTAAGATCGCATGCGTGAATGCATTTGTAAACGAAGTGTTCGAGCCCAGGCTGCGATTTAACTCAACCAGAGTTGCTGATGCTGCTTCTTCTACAACAACTAAAACACTTGGTTGTGCAAATACATTTGCTGAACGCACATCTGATAAATAGAAGCAAACAATAGGTTTTGCAACATGTTGCTTGGCTTTCACATGAATCAATATTCCTGCTGTAGCAAAAGCAACATTTAAAGAAACCATACTGTCGTTGTATGGAAGGTTCTTGCCGAAGTATTTTTGGATTAACTCTTTGTTACCCGATTGAAAAGATTCAATCGTTACACCTGCTGCATCAACAGTAGATAAGGCAGGAGAGAAGATTCCATTGATAAAAATGGCTTTGTAGCAATCAATTGGTAAAGCTGTAAGCGATTTGATTTCGTCTGCGGATAAGGTTGCAGAGGATTCAATCGCGTATGTTTTAGCAATCGTGTTTTTTAGATTTGTGTATTTCCATTCTTCGTGCTTGGTAGTCGGGAAGCCCAACTCCTGAAAGGCACTGATCGCTTCTTTGCGCACATCCACTAATAGGGAAGAAGACGGCGTTTTTTCAAGCGTATTAAAATGCTGTATAAGCGATTCTTTTAATTCTGTAGTCATTGTGTAAGTCGGTTGTTAAACCGTTTGTGCATCTGCTTCAGCTTTGATCCAGTCGTAGCCTTTTTCCTCTAATTCTAATGCTAATTCTTTTGTGCCAGATTTAACGATACGTCCTTTATATAACACGTGTACATAATCAGGAACGATGTAATCCAGTAAACGCTGGTAGTGCGTAACAACGATCGTGGCATTGTTCGGAGTCTTTAATTTGTTAACGCCGTTTGCAACAATACGTAGCGCATCAATATCCAGACCTGAATCTGTTTCATCAAGAATTGCTAAAGATGGTTCAAGCATTGCCATCTGGAAGATCTCGTTACGTTTCTTTTCACCACCGGAGAAACCTTCGTTCAAGGCACGTTTCAGAAGTGATTCGTCAATCTCAACCAACTTCATTTTTTCTTTCATTAATTTCAGGAAAGAAACAGCATCCAATGGTTCTAAGCCGCGATATTCGCGTACTTCATTTACCGCTGTTTTCATGAAATTGATGGTGCTTACACCTGGTATTTCAATCGGATATTGGAACGCAAGAAATACACCTTCGCGGGCACGATCTTCAGGAGATAAATCCAATAGGTCCTTGCCGTTCAGTTCAACGCTTCCGCCTGTAACTTCATAGTCTTCACGACCTGCCAGTACAGAGGCAAGCGTACTTTTACCAGAACCATTCGGTCCCATTATAGCATGCACTTCCCCAGCTTTTACTTCAAGGTTGATACCGCGAAGAATTTCTTTTTCTTCAATGCGTGCCTGTAAATTTTTAATTGATAACATATAGTTTGCTTAACGCTTAAGGCGGAAAGCTTAAGGCCAATTGATGGCATTTAAGATTCCCGCTTAATTTATTATTGTATTTATTTTCGATTTGAATTGAGAAACGCAAAAGCATTAGGCTTTAAGCGTTCAGCATTAGGCTTAACCAACGCTTCCTTCCAGCGAGATCGCAAGCAGCTTCTGTGCTTCCACCGCAAACTCCATCGGTAATTGATTTAATACCTCTTTGCAATAACCATTTACAATAAGAGCTACTGCTTTTTCTGTATCAATACCGCGTTGGTTGCAATAGAAGATTTGATCTTCACCGATTTTGGAAGTTGTAGCTTCGTGTTCAACAGTAGAAGAGTTGTTTTCAACTTCAATATAAGGGAAGGTATGTGCACCGCACTGATCACCCATTAGCAGGGAATCGCATTGAGAGTAGTTACGCGCACCTTCAGCACGTTTCATTACTTTCACCAGACCACGATAGCTGTTATGGCTCTTGCCTGCAGAGATACCTTTTGATACGATACGGCTCTTGGTATTCTTTCCAATGTGAATCATTTTCGTACCGGTATCTGCCTGCTGAAAGTTATTTGTAACCGCAACAGAATAGAATTCACCGATTGAGTGATCACCTTTAAGAATACAGCTTGGATATTTCCATGTAACGGCAGAACCTGTTTCTACCTGAGTCCATGAGATCTTTGCATAATCACCCGCACAGATACCACGCTTCGTTACAAAGTTGTAGATACCACCTTTACCGTTTTTATCACCTGGGTACCAGTTCTGAACAGTAGAGTATTTGATCTCTGCTTTCTCCATGGCAACCAATTCAACAACGGCAGCGTGTAACTGATTTTCATCACGTACCGGTGCTGTACAGCCTTCCAGGTAGCTAACGTAAGAACCTTCGTCAGCAATTAATAGGGTACGTTCAAACTGACCAGTATTTGCCGCGTTGATACGGAAGTAGGTTGATAGTTCCATTGGGCTGCGTACACCTTTTGGTATGTAGCAGAAAGAACCATCGCTGAATACTGCAGAGTTTAAGGCTGCGTAGAAGTTATCCGTTACCGGCACAACGCTGCCTAAATATTTGCGCACCAATTCAGGGTGTTCCTGAACGGCTTCACTCATAGAGCAGAAAATAATTCCAAGCTCTGATAATTTTGTTTTGAATGTTGTTGTAATGGAAACGCTGTCAATAACAGCATCTACTGCAACACCAGTCATACGTTTTTGTTCATCCAACGAGATCCCAAGCTTCTCGAACGTTGCACGTAGTTCCGGATCAATTTCATCCAGACTGTTTAATGTAACTTTAGGCTTTGGCGCAGAGTAGTAAATAATATCCTGAAAATCAATTTTCGGATATTTTACATTTGGCCATGTAGGTTCTGTCATTGCCTGCCATTTACGGAAAGCATCCAGACGCCATTCTAAAAGCCACTCAGGTTCATTTTTCTTCGCTGATATGTAACGTACTGTATCTTCATTTAAACCCTTTGGTGCAGATTCGTTATCGATATCCGTAACAAATCCCCATTTGTATTCCGATGAAGTTATTTCTTCCAGTATTTTATTACTATCGCTCATGTGTTTCTTCTATTAGTTTAGACTAATTCCAACATATTACAAAAGTAGAACAAATTTGGTAACAATGAGTTCTTTTTGGTACAAAAATTATTGAAATTTAGAGGGATTAGGTACATCTTGAGGGGTGTTCAGCTGTTAGTTACTGGTTACTAGAAGCTCTCAAAAGATACCTTTCGTGCTGAATTTTAGCTTCTAAGGTCAAAGCTCCAGCGCAAGTGTTCTGTTTATCGACTCTTCCAGCGAGATACTCGTTTCTGTACGTTGTATTCCATACACTTTTTGGATTTTATCGTGTAGTACTTCTCTAAGGTGCTGGGTATCCCGGCAAATGATCTTCACAAACATACTGTAATTACCGGTCGTGTAATGGACGTTTACAACTTCCGGAATTTTACGTAAATCATCTACGGCTTTATCATAAAACTCGCTCTTATCCAGATAAATACCTAGGAAAGCAGTAATGTCGTAACCTAGACGGGTGTAGTTAATATCCAGGTGCGAACCTTTCACAATACCCAGGTCTTCCATTTTTTTCATGCGAACATGGATTGTTCCACCGGATACGCCGATCTTTTTGGCGATTTCAGTGTAGGGAAGGGAAGCATCTTCAATCAATTCAGTCAGAATTTTCAGATCAATGCTATCAATTTCGGAATGAAGAGCCATATTTTTAGATGTTAATTATTAAATTTGTAATAATTATTTAAATTTATTGATAAAATGATAAATATTAAAATAATTTGTGATAATATTTGCAATAAAAGAGTCGATCTATTACCTTTGTATTGTTGTCAGTCGGACAATTATACTGTAGGGTGTTGAAATTGGCAGACATGCCCTCCTGTCTCGGGGGTGGAGAGTTCAAAATAAACGTAGTGTAATGCGACAAAAGCTAGGGTTGACCACTTAATTGTAATGTACTATGGCTAATTGCTCCGTGGGTTGGTTCGAATCCCCCTCCTACAGCCATTAAAAAGGCCTTTTATCGAAAGATAGAAGGCCTTTTTTGTTTTATTTTTTGAATATTGAAGACTTGAATTCATGTTGCTGTAGGAAGGGGTTGGACTACTGAAGCTATTTTATAAGAGTAACAATTCAAGCTTGTATCTTTTTAGGGAGAAAGCGATTATACGGTTGTAAAAATAATATTTATGAAAAGATTTCTTATTTGGCTTTTGGTGGGAATAATTTTTTCTCAATCAGATTTGGTAGCGCAATCTTCAAAAAAGTCTGTAACACGAAGTGTAAAGTTTATTGAACTGAAAGATTCGCTAAATACTCCGTTCTGGGGAGTTTATAGAGAGATACCTAGATTAGTAATGACTGCAATTAAAAAGGAGGTGATTAAACCACTGGTAGTTGATTATGATAATAAGGCGGCTGTTACTCAGTTGTCTATGTCTGAATATGAACAACGAATACAGTTTTTGCAGCCAATAAATATTTCAGGGGAAAATAATGATTATCTGGCTTTGGATTATTTATTCCCCACTGATTTGCCATACATAGGTCTTGATCAAACAATATCCATTGCTGATGGTAAAGAATCTGTACACGTTCATTACGTGAACTTCTATAGCCATGAAAATTTTTCTAAAGACAGGAAAATCAGAGAATATCGGTTTTCTGTGCGTTGGGATGACTTTGTAAAAATACTGAAGCAGCGGAAAGATTTATTGTATACACCAAATACATATGGAGCCTGGTGGCGAGGAGATGTTTTTATAACCAATGAGCGCTATTTGATTGAATCCCAAACCTCAGACTTTATTGAGTTAAGTCGCTTACAAGGTATAGAACCTAAAGATTTTACATATTCAAAAAATGTACAAACTGTAGATTCTTTAAAGAAAAAGAATTACGATCCATCTATGATGGATGTATATTTTCTTGAAGAAAATTATAAAAACTCCTGGAAGATTAATCGTCTGGCTTTCGGTACAGTGCCGGAGGAAATGTCTTATCTGAAAGAACGTAGATTTGTTTATGCCTGGGAAGATTTTGTAAAAGTGCTGGCGGTGCATGAACATAATATATCTAAAGAAATATATACGTTAGCGGACGCATTCGTTCTTAAAAAATTCAGCTATTCAACTACCATCAATCCAATACTGATTAGTAAGAATGGCAAATTTAAAAGCGGAGGACAGGATGTTTTATGTACAACTTCCTTGAATGAATCTTTTGAAAAAATGCTGCCAACAGTAGCCAATACTAAGTTCCATACACAACTCCTGGAAAATATTTATCTGGGTGATACAACGAACAAATTGCTTAATATTCCAGGGCATAGCATTGCAGAGATTATACATGGGCATATCATGGATGGGACATTGCTTGCATATCAGGATGATTCCCTTAATAGAGAAATGACAGTCGAAATATTTAAATCCAATGCTTCACAATACTTAGATGTGTCTGCAATAGAACCTGGAAAAAAATATGAAAAGGGGGATACTGTTAGTATGTATATAAACGATGAGAAGTATTGGTATGGTGAAACAAGGTATTTTATTGTTCAGAAAAAGTTTATTGCCAGCTATTTTGATAATGATTCAACGTTTATGTTAAACTTGAAAAGATATTATCCGCCACTTGTCCCTGTTGAAGAATTAACAGCGCTGGAGCTTATGCACGATCTGTCTTTTGATCGTGATGGTAAGAATAAAAAATACAAACTGAAGGCTTTGGCATTGTATGTATCCGCTGATGGACCGAGCAATATAAAAGGTATTCAATATTCAATCTGCTATGTACGCTGGAAGGATTTGAAAGCTGTATTATTAAATGATCCCCGTGCTACATTTATATATCAGGGACGGGAGAGAAACTTAATTAATATGATTGAAAACAGGGAGTTTCTATCCATACTTTTAAAAACGGGTTTTGTAGAAATTGATGAATAGAATTAAATAAATAAAAATATCCCGCCATGGCGGGATATTTTTATTTATTAGTTGCTTGTAAACACCTTCACCCAATCCACATACATACTGCCTGTTTCTATATCTGCCGGATCAGGCAGATTGGGGTTTCTGAAATAGTCGCCGCCAACAGCCAGGTTTAGTGAAATGTTCTGTTGTTTGCCAAACATATCATCGATGTATTGTCCCGGAGAATTAGCAGATGTCAATGTACGGATGACCTTACCATTCAGCATAAAGGTGAGTTTTGTTTCTTCCCAGATCACTTCATATACATGCCAGTATTTTGTAAGATCTTTAGTTGTTGTCAGATCCAGTCCGCTTGTGTTGGGAACCTGACTGGTGCCGGCTGTTGATCCATAGAAATAATTGGTGCCATATTGAAATGGTAAGTGTCCTTTCGCTTCGATTACATCAATCTCACCGTTGGTAGGCCAGGCAGTGCCATAGCTCCAGAAGGCAGGCCACATGCCATATCCGGGTGCGAGTTTCATACGTGCAGCAAAACGTACTTTGGGTGTTGTACTGTTTGCGGATATCTTCGTTTTTGATTCGATACGGGCTGAAGTAAAATCAAATGTCTTCTGAGTGCTATTGCCTGGTTCTTTATTGCCGGAAACAGTTTCTTTGATTGCAGTGATTGTTAAGATCCCGTCTTTCAGACTTACGTTTTTAGAACTGTTGGAATAGTATTGATATTCGTTGTTGTAAGCACCACTTTGCCAGATGTTCCAGTTGCTCAGGTCGCCTGAGAAATTTTCTTCAGATGTTTTGGTCCACCCGGCATTGATTACTGCTGCTTCATCCATGTCATAGTTCATGGTATCCGCAACAATCGTTGCCGGATCATCTTTCTTTTTACAGGAGGTTGAAAGGATGGTTGCGATACTAATGATCGCGATGGTGTTCAGGAATTTGTTCATACTCATACTTTTCGGTTAGTATAAGTTAAGTAGATTTTGCCGTGGTATTGATTATATGTAATGATATATGTGTTTTTTAGTATTTACAGCAGCATATAGCCTGCAACAGCTCTACGTTTTCTTTTGTGAAATAAAATTTTATGAAATCTAACTGTGATGGAAACCTGTTCAGATTCCTTGAAAATAAAATTGTATTCTTTATGACGGATATTATAATTGTATGCACTATATTCTTTGATAACGATTCGGATCTTATCATTTTCTTTGAGTGAATCTGGTAGCCACATAAAACCTTGGCCATGATCCAGATTGGCTCCTGATTTATATAGTTTATTATTGATAAATATATCCATCAGATAAGCGCTGTATTCGGAAGGCCGGTTTTTTAGTACAACTTCAACGCCGGTGCTGTCGGTTGCTTGTTGTGTAACAGGATAAGGTTGAATAGGTGAGGCTTGCGCCTGATCCGTATGGAATAACGTTTTTAAGAATAGCACTGCTCCGATAAGCTTGGCAACGATTGCATAGTAGAATGGTTTTCGGATTGCCGGTATTGATTGTTTGATTTCATCTTCATAGAATACACCGCAAACTTTACCATGTGTGTTGATAATGGAATTGAAATAAATTTCGTCCTTTCCTCTGAAATCGTACACATGTTTCTGGCAGCTGCCGCAGAATCGCTTCACTTCATCGTATGGAAGCGCATCGTACTCTACTGAACATGGTTTCGGAATGCTGATATCTTTGAAGTGGATCATATATTCATTTTTTATGAAAATGTATTACCAAAACTCTGCAGGAACAACAATTCCTGTAACATGATTACGTTTTTTTAGAAATACATTTTTTATTTTGTGGTAGTCGATTTTTACTTTTACACTTTCTGCCTGATCATATTGGAAATAATATTCTTTTATTGATTCAGTTGAATAATATTTCTTATTGGAATTTTTCTTTGTTCTGTAGTATTACTTCGTTTTTGATGGGCAGGTAAGTTATGACGAATTTTCGATACAATTAATTTTATCTGGTCTATTTGCTTAATTGAATCCGGAAGCCAGATGGTTTGTGAATTTAATAAGGAATAAGATTCCTGAAGTGAATTATTTATGTATATGTT
>JAGKWN010000010.1 GCA_021151805.1 Cytophagaceae bacterium
ATATAATAGTACAATATGCAAATCCATATTCCTGTATACGGTTTGCGTTTAAATAGTAATCGGCGAAAAGGGGGTAATGATGTGGGATTTTTTGGGCTAATTATTCAAAAAGAACCTTTTTTAAACAATTAGGTGGTATTAGGATACAAAAATTTGGTAAAGTAAGATTTGTTGTTTGAACAAACAATTTCAGAACTTCAGATTATTGAAACAGCTGAAAAAAGATAAAACTGCTGCCATAAGCCAGCAAAGTCATATAAGAAAATTGTATCAGCGGCCATTTCCAGCCTTTGGTTTCTCTGTATACAACCGCCAGGGTACTCATGCACTGCATGGCAAACAGGTAAAATAAAAGTAATGATCCGGCGCGGGCAACAGTATAATATGGGTTTCCTTCTGCATCCGTCTGGTTTTTCATAGACTCGCGTACCGATAATTCATCTTCAGCATTTCCAACACTGTAAATGGTAGCCATGGTACCTACAAAAACTTCACGTGCAGCAAACGAGGTAATAAGAGCAATACCTATCTTCCAGTCAAACCCGATTGGTCTGATTACGGGTTCAATAAATTTTCCGAAATGGCCGGCATATGATGCTTCCAGTTTCGCAGAAGCTAATCGGGCTTCATAGGGTTGACCGGCAACAGCGGAGTCTGCAACAACACGAGCTTCTGCTTGTTTCATAGCTTCACCAGGGCCATATGTGGCCAGTACCCATAAAAGAATAGAAATCACAAGAATAATCTTTCCGGCTTCAAAGGTGAAGGTCTTTACTTTTTCAACGATCGAAGTAACAACATTTTTAAGGCGCGGCCATTTGTAAGTCGGGAACTCCATGATAAAATAGCTCTTCCCTTTTCCTTTCAGAATAATCTTTAAAAACCATGCACTGATGATTGCCATCAGGAAGCCCAACAGGTAAAAGCCCATCAGCGCAATTCCCTGCAGATTAAAAATGCCTAATACCGTCACTTCCGGAATCATTAAGCCGATCAATACGGTAAATACCGGGATCCGTGCAGAGCAACTCATCAATGGCGTAACGATGATCGTGATCAATCGCTCTTTCCAGGTTTCAATGCTGCGTGTTGCCATGATTGCAGGCACGGCACAGGCAACGCCTGAAATCAAAGGTACTACACTGCGACCGCTCAATCCGAACTGGCGCATGATCTTATCCATCATAAACATCACGCGCGACATGTAACCGCTTTCTTCCAGTATAGCAATGAATGCAAACAGGAAGGTGATCTGCGGAATGAAAATCAATACTCCCTGTAAGCCTGATACGATGCCTTCATTGATAAAATCTTTTAGAATCCCATCGGGCATGGAATCTGATATAGCACCTTTCAACCAGCCGAAGCTATCTTCGATCCAGGTCATTGGCATTTCAGACCAGGCAAATATGGATTGGAAAATCAGAAACAGTACAACAAAGAAAATCACATAACCCCAGATCCTGTGTGTTACAAAACGGTCGATGTTTTTCGTCCAGCGTATTTTACCCTGGCGCGCATCTTCACGCATTACTTTATGTATAATGTTGTGAATGGTTTCGTAGCGGGCCAGTGTTTCTCTATACTGAAGGGAGTTGCTTTGAAGATGATGTTTTTCAACCAGCTCAGAAATATCAGCTTTTTCTTCGTCAGATAAGATCGATGTACGTTTGTGCAAATGGGCCAGCAGCAAGGCCATGTAATCGCTGGTGATCTTAAATCGCTTGCGGATGTAATCAACTACCGGACCAGCCACTTCAGCCGATTTGTAAAAACTATCCGGCACAACATGCACGGGACATACAATGGCTGCTTTCAGCGAATCAATACCTTTACCTGTACGTGCGTTGATCTCAACCACCGGTACATTTAATTCTTTCTGCAAGGCCACCAGATCAAACGTAATGCCGCTCTTCTCTGCCAGGTCAAGCATGTTCAGGGCAAGGATAACCGGGAAGCCCAGATCTTTTACCTGAGTAAAAAGCAATAAGTTTCTTTTTAAGTTGGAGGCATCAATCACCACCACCAATATGTCGGGGTTCTGCTGCCGTAGTGTTTCTGTGAGGTAATCAAATACTACCTGCTCATCGAGTGATCGCGGATATATGCTGTACGTGCCGGGAAGGTCGATGATATCTGCCTGTATGGAAGGACTCAGGTTTGCAACACCCGTTTTTTTATCTACTGTTACACCCGGAAAGTTTCCTATTTTCTGATTTAAGCCCGTTAAATAATTGAAAAGAGAAGATTTACCTGCATTGGGATTTCCAATTAATGCTACTTTAACTCTTTTCATCTGGGTATTCTATATAATGTTTACAGCTGGAATTAAGAAAGCAAAATGGTTGAAGCTTCTTCCAGGCGCATGGACAGGTTATAACCACACACTTTAATACAAATGGGATCCCCTAAAGGAGCCTTGCGGTCCAGTTCGATTTCACAACCAGGCAAGCAGCCCATTTCAAGCAATTTTAAAGATGTTTCTTCATCTGTAAAACCACAAATGACTCCTTTTTCGCCAATATGTAGATCTGCAACGGTTTTAACAGGGATAGGAACAGGCATTCTTATTTAGACTGATTGTAAACAAAGGTACAATGCAACTGCTAGCTCTGCAACAGAAATAGCTATAATTTCTTAAAGGGTGCTTAACATCATATTTATCAGATTGTAAGCTTTTGGGAGGAAAAGAAAATGGATCAGGCAGAGTAAAAAATACGCTTTACCCGTGCACCTACGCTGGTCAGGATTTCATAAGCGATCGTACCTGTCTTCTGAGCCAGTTCTGTCACGGTAGGATTTTCACCGAAAAGAATCACTTCATCGCCTTGTCTGGCATTGGCTTCTGTAACATCTACCATACTCATGTCCATGCATACATTGCCAATGATCGGGCAACGCACGCCATTCACAAGCACCTCTCCTACGCCGTTACTGAACCTGCGGTTGTAGCCATCGGCGTAGCCTACCGCAATTGTCGCAATTCTCGATGCCTTCGCAACCCGGCCTTTGCGGCTGTAGCCCACAGATTCTTCCGCTGAGATTTCTTTGATCTGGGAAATGTGTGTTTTAAAGACACTGATTGCCTGCAGTTCATTCTGATACAGACCCGCACTTTCTACGCCATATAAACCAATACCCAGACGCACCATGTCGTAATGCGCCTCCGGGAAACGCATGATACCAGATGAGTTGGCTGCATGCTTTAAAAAAGGATACCGTAATGTGTTCTTCAGCGTTGCCGCTATTGCATCAAAAGCTGAAAGCTGCTTTTGCGTGAAGCCATCATGCTCCGCGCTGTCTGAAGCCGCCAGGTGTGTAAAGGCAGAGAGCACTTTTATATTCGGGTTGGAAGATAAAAGCACGGCTACTCCATTAATATCTTTCTGCTCAAAGCCCAGGCGTTTCATACCCGTATCAATCTTGATATGTACACCAATGTGTTTGTTCTTTGCTGCTGCATATTCTATGATCTGCTGCAACAACACCGGCTCATAAATCTCTGGCTCCAGCTCATACCGCAGAATCGTATCGAAACTGGAAAGTGTAGGATTCATCACCATGATCGGCAATGTGATTCCATTTTCACGCAGGCGAGCACCTTCATCGGCATACGCCACCGCCAGGTAATCAACGCCATGATACTGCAGCAACTGTGCAATTTCAAAACCTCCGCTGCCATAAGAAAAGGCTTTCACCATGCACATGATCTTTGTACCTGTCTTCAACCGGCTTCTGTAGACATTCAGGTTATGGATGAGCGCGTCGAGATTAATCTCTAAAACGGTTTCGTGTACTTTATGCTGAAGCTGCGAAACAATTTTTTCGAATTGAAAAACACGTGCTCCTTTTACAAGAATAACTTCTTTTTGAAATTTGAATTTTGGTAAGTCTTTTAAAAAATCTTCTGTGGTTGTGTAATAATCTGCTTTACCTGTATAAGACTTCTTCAGTTCCTGAATTTGTTTTCCGATAGCAATTACGCGATGTACGCGGGCTGCTGTTAAGTTTGCTGCAACTTCTTTGTACAACACAGCAGAGTCAAGACCGGATTCGAGCACATCGGAAAGAATGACTGTTTTGATTTCACTTTGCTTCACGTGTTCTAAAAAATCCAGCGCAATGGATAAACCTGCCAGGTCATTGTTGTATGAATCATCAATGACATAACAACCGTTGTTTGCTTCTTTTAATGCAAGCCGCATTTCCAGCGGCAGCAGCAACTGTACTTTCCTCGCAGCTTCCTGCACGGAGTAGCCCAGATAAAAAAGAGTTGTAGTAACATGCAATGCGTTTTCAACAGAGGCCTCGTCTACAAAAGGTAAATCGAAGACACCTGCTGTATCCTTAACCAAAACTTTTATTTTGGTTTGTATAGAATCTTTCTCAATGATGCTGTATTCAACCGTTGCCTTGCCTTTCAGCGACCAGTCAAACACAGGAATTCCTGCGGAACGTATTTCTGCGTCTACTTCTTCCTGATCCTTGCAATAGATCAGTGCATCGCAGGCAGAGAAGAGCTTAAGCTTTTCACGGATTTTTTCCTGCCGGTTGTGAAAGCCTTCGTCATGCGCTGAGCCAATGTTGGTAAAAATACCAATGTTGGGACGAATGATTTTTTGCAAGGCCTGCATTTCATTGGTTGTTGAAATACCGGCTTCAAAAATACCAATGGTGTGCCGTTCATTGAGTGCCCACACAGACAAGGGAACACCGATTTGTGAGTTATAGCTTCGCGGACTTTTAACAATGGAATATTCTGTACTCAATACCTGGCTCAGCCATTCTTTTACAATAGTCTTGGCATTGCTGCCTGTGATTGCGATAACGGGTATGGTAACCTGCGCTCTTCTGTATGCAGCACATGCCTGCAGCGCAGCAACGGATGAACCAACGAGTATGACGGTAGAGCCGGGGATTTTTGCCAGCGGAATATTTTTTTCAATAATAAAAATACGAACACCTTTATTGAACAACTCTTCAATATGCGCGTGGCCGTCGTGGTGCTTGCCGTCTATAGCAAAAAAAACAGCTCCTGCCGGAGCCATCAACTTTCTGCTGTCGAGTATTAATTGTTTTATTACAGTGTCGGAATCTGCGGATTGTAAAACCTTTCCGCCAACAATCGTTGATAGCTGTTCAACCGATATGTCAATGCTCTTCATCGTGAGACGAAATATTTTCCGTTAGCTTAGAGAATTGCTTATAGTTCAATAACAATACAACCCCTGCAATAAAGCAGAAACCGGCGAGTATTGCATATGCGTATACAATGTTTGAACCGTCCATGAAA
This sequence comes from Cytophagaceae bacterium, assembly GCA_021151805.1. Taxonomy (GTDB): domain Bacteria; phylum Bacteroidota; class Bacteroidia; order Cytophagales; family Cytophagaceae; genus Cytophaga. Next base: position 5,294 of record JAGKWN010000010.1, read on the forward strand.
AACGGAAGTGTAAAAATTGAAAGGAAGATCAAGCGGAAAATCGTGTTCATCACATTGAAGAAACTATTTACCCGGCCTGCCAATTCATTCGGGATCAATGAAAACAAATAGGTAACGCGGAAGATCCTGGAGCCCGCATTTGTAAATCCTTTCAGGAAGGCTACGTTGATGAAAATAATAACGGCACAGGTTAACGAACTCAACAGGAATATTGCACCCGTTGCAAAGGTTAATAAAACAACCGCTTTTAACACCGGCATTTTACTGAACAAAGTCTGGATAATTACGCCGGAGAACAAAGCACCCAGCCCATACATCAATTCTGTTAGCCCTAATACCGGAGCATCTTCTTTCAGGTGATTTAATACGTATGGAGTCATTAAAGCAAACTGCTCAATGTATACCACAATAAAAATTACAAATGAACAGATCCCGAATAAAGCTACCAGCTGATTGTTTTTAAGATACATGTAACCGGTTTTCAAACGCTCATACAGTGAGCCTTCATCCGAGATTACCAGTTTCATGTTTGGTGAATACTTTATCAGAAGAATAATCAGGAATGAAACAAAATAGGCAATGGCATCGAACAGGAAGATCTCATGTATTTCCCATCTTTCAAGTGTAACATAAATATCTGTAAATGGAACCTGAGCATTTTCAACGCCTTTCAGCAACATGGTACCCATAATTGCAGAACCCATTACGGTTGACTGACCAACAATTTCAATTAAAGATGTTATTTTCGTATAATCTTTGGGCTTTGATAATTCCTGCGAGAAGGCATATAAATTGGGGTAATGGATTACGTAACCAAACATGGTTAATGCATATACCATTATAATCAATATATTGGTTAATGAACCTTCTTTAAAGCCAAGTGAAGCGATGGAAAGAATGACGATACCACCGACAAAGTTTGTGCCCAGGAATACATCTTTACGATTGAAACCATCAATGATCGAACCAGCGTAAAGCGCCCAGAATAATGAGGCAAGGGTAATGATTGTTAAGCTTAAGCTAAAAAAAGAATAATTATCTATCTTATTAAAATAATAAGGTATCGACATCATGGTAAAGCCTTGGGCAAAGCTTGAAACACCATTTGCCGTTAATAGAATTGCTAATGTTTTTTTATTTGTCAATTATCTTGTAATATAAATTATAACCATCTCCATGGAAGACAGAAAGACTAGAAAAGTTTACACTTCAGCTCAAGCATTTGTAAAAATTGCATCTTTTTGCGCTTACCAGGAACGCACCCAACAGGAAGTTCGCTCAAAGTTATACGAATATGGCATAAAAACAGATGAAGTTGAAGTAATTATTTCAAAATTAATTCTGGAGAACTTTTTAAATGAGGAGCGGTTTGCAAAGGCCTTTGCAGGTGGTAAATTCAGGGTAAAAAAATGGGGCCGAAACAGAATTATAAGAGAGCTGGAAATGAGAGACTTGAGTCCGTATTGCATAAAATCTGCCTTAAAAGAGATTCCTGAAGAAGATTATGTAGAAACTATCCACCAAATTATCAACAAGAAATCCACTGAAATTCTTGCAAAAAACTTATACCAGAAGAACTATAAAATTGCTCAATATCTAATTTCACGTGGCTTTGAATCGGATCTGGTGTGGGATATTCTGAAAGAAGTTTCTAGTGACTAGGTACTAGTCGCTAGACTCTAGTAACTAGACAAGAAAATAATTTCATTCATTCTTAATATAAAAAAGAAAACCCTGTTACATGAAACATGCAACAGGGTTTTCTTTTTTATCTAGTAACTAGTTACTGGTACCTGGAAACTACTTCACTGCCTCTGCATGAAAAAACAATTTCTCATTCAAGGCATTCAAGGCCTCATTTTTATTTCCGCCATTGATCAGAATAGAAATGTTTGAAGAGCTTCCGCCGTAAGAAATCATACGTACAGGAATTGTTTCCATTGCATCAAACAAACGTTTGCCGGCACCTGTTTTTTCTTTGCCAAAATTACCAACCACGCAAATGATTGTCTGGTCAAGATCAACTTCAACAATTGAAAATTCTTTCAATTCCTTAACAATCTGATCCAGGTTTTTAGCATCATCAATCGTTAATGATACAGCAACCTCTGAAGTTGTGATCATATCTACCGATGTTTTATATTTCTCAAATATTTCAAATACTTTGCGCAGGAAACCGTGTGCCAAAAGCATTCTGCTTGATTTGATCTTGATTGCCGTAATGCCGTCCTTCGCTGCAATAGCAGTAATATCGCGGTCAGACGGTGTATTGTTAATTACAGTACCTTTCTGTTCAGGCTGCATTGTGTTCAACAAACGTACAGGCACTTTACGTACTTGCGCCGGACGGATACATGTTGGGTGTAAAATTTTAGCACCGAAGTATGCAAGCTCAGCAGCTTCATCAAAAGAAATTTCCGGAATCGGGAACGTACGTTTAACGATACGGGGATCGTTGTTGTGCATACCATCGATATCTGTCCAGATTTGAATTTCTTCCATGCGTAAAGCCGCACCAATCAGGGTTGCTGTGTAATCAGAACCGCCACGCTTCAGGTTGTCAACTTCGCCATCTGAATTCAGACATACATATCCTTGTGTAATGTATAAATGCTTGTTCGGGAATTTTGCTAATTGCTCATTCAGTTTTGTTTCAATGTAATCAAGCATCGGCTCGCTGTCTGCATCGGTTTTCATGAAATCCAATGCCGGCAACAATGCAGATGAATAGCCTTGTTCAGCCAGATACTCCTGGAATAAATTTGTAGAGATGATTTCGCCCTGCGCTAAAAACAATCTTGTTTCTTTATCGCCGAAATCAGCTTTGCCTACATAACTCTTGATCAAATCGTGATACGTTTTTACAATTGCATGCCCTTTTGCTTTGCCTGCTTCTGTTGAATACAATTCATCAACAAATGCTTTGTACGGACCAAACAGGTTTGCAATAGCTTCTTCAGCTCCCTTGGAATCTTTATTTGATAATTTATTTGATATATCAACAAGTGCGTTGGTTGTGCCGGAAACAGCAGATAATACTACGATCTTCGGATCAGGACTAGAGATTAATTTTGCGACTGAATGCATGCGCTCAGGCTTGCCTACTGAAGTACCTCCAAATTTTAGAACTTTCATTGTATTAATTAACGATTGATTTTGAGAATAATTTAAAAGGGTAATGCCAGCATTTTTAAGGCAGTGATAGCAGCTTCATCACCTTTATTGCCATGTTTGCCGCCGGCACGGTCAAACGCCTGCTCTTTGTTGTCTGTAGTCAGCACACCAAAGATTACAGGTTTATTGTATTTCAGATTCACATCTGTGATTCCCGCAGATACAGCCTGACAAATGAAATCGAAATGTCTTGTTTCGCCTTGTATCACACAACCCAGGCATATTACTGCATCAATGGATACCTTTTGTGCGAAACGCTGCGCACCCAGGCTTAATTCAAACGTGCCAGGCACATTCATCCGAATGATGTTTGCCTTTGGTATGCCGTGCTTCAATAATGTTTCAACTGCACCTTCATAAAGCGGCTCTGTAATTTCTTCGTTCCATTCAGCTACTACAATGCCGAATGTTTTGGAAGATAAATCTGGAATGACACCTGAATAGGTGCTTAGGTTTTTATCTGCGCTGGACATGACTTATTCTTTATACAACACAAAAGGGATAAAACTTTTGCTTTATCCCTTTTGGCTTGCGATGTTTTTGTTAGAATTATTCGGAAGCGGAAAGGGCTTGTACCTTCGCTTTATACTTCTTGGCATCAGTTACATCCTGAGACTTTGGAAAGTCTGTGATGATCTTATCGTATGCTTCAGCTGCTGATTTCCAGTCTTTATTTATTTCATACGCCAGTGCCAGCTTCATTAAATAAGAAGGTGTCAACTGTTCGTTTGGCTGGTGTTCAGAAGCTTTTTTGTAATACTTGATTGCGTTCTCATTATCTTTCAAATCAGAATATGCATCGCCCATGGCAGCCCAGCTGCGAGCCTGCATAATTCCGTCGCTTGATGAATAATTTTCCAGGTTGCTGATCGCCTGCTCAAATTTACCTTGCTTTAAATAAATAATACCTGTGTAGAAAGATGCCAGTTTACCTGCATCTGTACCTGCGTATTCTTCCGCAACTGCTTCAAGACCCATGATCTCTTTTGCCGGATTACCTTTTAAAGCAAGTTCCAGAGAGTCTTGTTCAAAGTAGAAAACAGCAGCTTCCATTTCTTCCTGTGCAGTTGTGCTCTTTTCAGATTGATTGTATTTATAGAATACGAATGCAGCAATCAATGCAACAACAATCCCTAAGCCTGCCAAAACCGGAGTCTTATATTTTTCAATTAATTCTTCTGTTGACATTCCAGTATTTTTTGATTGTGTTGGTTGTTTTACTGCGTTTTCAGCAGTGTTTTTTTCGGTTAATTCAGCCATTATTATTTATAAAAAGTATTGATTATTCGATGATGAACGGATAGTCTGTTTGTGTGTATACATCTTTGTAAGCTTCAGAAGCATCCGGGTATGGAGACTCTTCAGCAAATTTAACCGCTGCATCTACAGTTGTCTTGATTTTCGCATCAATCGCTTCAAGATCTGCTTCTGTAGCATATTTCTTTTCAAGGATTGTTGTACGCACTTTTTCGATCGGATCCTGTGCCTTGTAAGACTCAAGTTCTTCTTTTGTACGGTATTTAGCAGGGTCAGACATAGAGTGACCTTTGTATCTGTATGTTCTGAACTCCAATAAAGTAGGGCCGCCACCAGTTCTTGCACGCGCCGCTGCTCTTGCAACTGCAAGGTGAACTTCTTCAACGCTCATTGCATCTACTGCTTCAGAAGGCATGTCGTAAGATTCACCGATCTGGTATAACTCAGTTACATTTGATGTACGCTGTACAGAAGTACCCATTGCATAACCATTGTTTTCAATAACAAAGATTACCGGGATATTCCAAAGCATTGCCAGGTTGAATGTTTCGTGTAAAGCTCCCTGACGCACCGCACCATCACCCATGTAACAGATACATAAGTTGTCTGTACCTTTATACATTTCAGCAAATGCCAGGCCTGCACCCAAAGGAATCTGGCCTCCAACGATACCATGTCCTCCGGCAAAGTTTACTTCCTTATCGAAAATGTGCATTGAACCACCTTTTCCTTTAGAAATACCTGTTGCTTTCCCGTACATCTCAGCCATGATTGCACCCGGGTCTGTACCCAAAACCAATGGCTGGCCGTGATCACGGTATGTAGTAATATAATGATCGCCTTTTTTCAACGCTGATACTGCACCTGCAGCACAAGCTTCCTGGCCAATGTATAAGTGACAGAAACCTTTAATCTTTTGCTGACCGTAAAGTTGTCCTGTCTTCTCTTCAAACTTTCTTACCAATTGCATTTTTTCATACCAGAAAAGGTATGTTTCTTTGGTAAATGCTCCTGCGGATTCTACCTTTGTTTTAGTGTTATCCTTCGCTTTTTCTTTAACACTTGCCATCTCTTCTTATTTGTGCTGTTTACAGTATACTTTGAAGGGCTAAAATAAATAAAATTCATGTATATTGAAAAGATAAGCCTGCTAAATTTCAAGAACTACCCTGAGCTGGAACTCTCTTTTTCGGAGCATATTAATTTATTTGTAGGCTTAAATGGAAGCGGAAAAACGAATTTGCTGGATGCAATTTATTGTTTGTGTTTGACAAAGAGCTTCTTAGCTTTCACCGACCAGCAGATGATTACCACCAACCAGGCATACTTTTCGGCTCTGGGCTGGTTTCACGAAAAATCAAAAGAATTTAAAATTCAATACGATTTCGACGGAAAAAAGAAGTCTTTTACTGTCGATAAGAAACCTTATACCCGGATTTCGGAACATATCGGCAAATTTCCGGCAATTGTTTTAACCCCACACGATACCGATCTGATCCGGAATGGTGCCGAAGACCGCCGCCGGTTTTTCGATACCCTATTTTCACAGGCCGATCATGTGTATCTCGAAGCACTGATCCGCTACACACACTTTATAAAACAACGCAACGCGCTGCTAAAGCAGGCTTCAGAAGGTGTGCTTATTGACCGTATCCTGATGGATGCGTACGACCATAACCTATTGCAATCGGGCGCCATTATTGCCAGCAAACGCAATGAATACCTGAACCGCTTGCTCCCGATCTTCCAGGAATATTATACCTTATTGTCTCCTGACCATGAGCGCACCACTATTGAATATGAAACGAAAGTGCTGGCTCCCGATTTCGAAAAAACATTTAAAGATTCGTATTCAAAAGACCTGATCCTGCAACGCACCAATAAAGGCATTCATAAAGATGATTTCAAATTCATCATTAACGGAGAAGCGGTAAAACAATATGGCTCTCAAGGCCAGCAAAAGACCTTTGTCATTGCGCTGAAACTTGCCCAGTACGAGCTCTTGAAAGCATGTACAGGCCATACGCCTATTTTACTGATGGATGATATTTTTGATAAACTGGACGACCAGCGTATTGAAAAGCTTATTTCCCTGGTTCAAAAATATGTAAAAGGCCAGTTATTCATCTCAGATGCACGTCCTGACCGTTCCGGCACTTTTTTTCAGTCAAATACAAAAGAATTTCGTATGTTTATAATAGATCAGGGCAAGGTTAAGCAATCTGATATCCGCTTCTAAAAAGAATAATTTTCTTATGTATAATAAACCTGAACGTGATTTTAAGCGCAAAAAGGATTCATTAAGCATTGGCGATGCCATTGAGGATTGGATGGATCAGTTGCGCGTGCGCGGGAAGTACAAGGAAACCTATATTATTCAGAACTGGGAAAAGATCATGGGCGCACCAATTGCCCGCAGAACAACCAATCTTTATATCCGTAATAAAAAATTATACATACATCTTTCTTCAGCACCTTTAAAACACGAATTAAATCAATCCAAACACAAGGTTGTTGAGTTACTTAATAAAGCTTCGGGGGATAAAGTGTTAGAAGATGTAGTGTTCCTATAAATCTAATATATGATGGCTTTTAACCGTAAAACCAGCCTGTTTCTGCTTTTTGTTCTTTTCTTTCACGCTTCATCTTCCTGGGCGCAGTATGCGCCAGAAAAAATAAAGGGAGGATTGTTCGTTGAAAATAAAGGTCAATGGAATGAAAACGTACTTTACCGGTCTGAGATTCCTTCAGGCCAGTTGTATATAGAAAAAAATCGTTTTTTATTTAATTTTTATGATGCGGAGGCTGCCAGCATTCACCCTCATCAACATGCCGGAGATGCTGTTACAGATGCCTCTTCGAATGAACGTGTGGCAAACAATACAAATCCCAAGCCTGTTAGAAAGCCTATTCAAGCGCACGCCTATGAAGTTGAATTTTTAGGGTGCTCTCAAATTAGTTCAACACAAGGAGTTGATCCTGTATCTTATTCCTATAATTACTTTAAAGGTAAAGATCAAAGTAAATGGGGTGGAAACGCTCATGCGTTTCAAAAAACTGTTTTAAACGATGTTTATCCCAATATTTCTCTGGTATGTTTCGGACAGGAGACCGGTTTTAAATATGAATTCCATTTAAAAGCCGGAATTGAACCTTCTGTTATACAAATGAAATATAATGGTGTTGATAGTGTTTATCTTAAAAATGGTGAACTGTTCATTAATACTTCTGTTACGGATTTTTATGAACAAAAGCCTTATGCTTACCAGGAAATTGCTGGTAGAAGAATTACCGTTGCCTGCCAATTCCAATTGGTTAATAACATTTTAAGTTTCGTTTTCCCTAAAGGTTATAATAAGAGTTATCCGCTGGTTGTTGATCCACAACTGATTTTTTCTACCTATTCAGGCTCAACAGCAGATAACTGGGGCAACTCAGCGACTTATGATGACGACGGAAATACTTATATGGTTGGTACCGCCTTTGATCAGGGCTATCCTGTAACCTTAGGTGCTTATCAGGTTGTTTACCGCGGATATGCTACGATTGACACAGATGTTGCCATCATGAAATTTGGTCCGCTTGGCGAACTATTGTATGCAACCTATCTGGGTGGTGTTGAAACAGAGTTTCCCAGCAGCTGTATTGTTAACAGTAAAAAACAATTGGTCTTGTTTGGGTTTACCGGTTCTGATGGAACATATGGGCAGGCGTTTCCAACAACTTCAGGAGCTTACAGTGAATCTTTCGCTGGTGGCAGTCAGATTTTACCATTAGGCATTTATGATGGGGTTTACTTTTTTCAGGGCAGTGATCTTTTTATTTCAACGCTAAGTGAAAATGGCGACCAATTAATCACTTCAACCTTGATCGGGGGAAGTGGTAATGATGGTTTAAGTCAGGAGTACGAAAAAATCAGCCGTAATTACGGAGACCAGCTTCGGGGAGAAATTTTTTGTGATGACAAGGATGAAGTTTATATCGTTACCAAAACATATTCCGCTGATATTATCAATACTGCAGTGCCGGGTTATGATCAAACGTTCCACGGGCAGATTGACGGTTATGTTTGTAAGCTGACAAGCGATTTAAGCACGATGATCTGGAATACCTATTTTGGCGGATCAGGATTTGATGCCGGCTATTCTATTCGTGTAGCGGCTGATAAATCAGTATATATCACAGGAGGAACAACCAGTACAGATCTTCCAGGCACAAGCGCAGGGCTAAAACCAACCATGAATGCAGGTGATACGGATGGATTCATTGCACATTTCAGTGCTGATGGAACAACGTTGCTTCACGCGACTTATATTGGTACTTCATCTTATGACCAATCATTTTTCATTCAGCTCGATGCATCAGAAAATATTTATATTCTTGGCCAGACATTAGGCAACTACCCCATGTCTGCAGGGGTCTATGGACAAGCAAGAACGGGACAATTTATTCAGAAGATCGACCCGACCTTATCATTGGCTTTATTGTCAACTACGTTTGGAAATCAACAGAATGCAGTAAGCATAGTACCTACAGCATTTCTGGTTAATAAGTGTGATAATATTCTCATCTCAGGCTGGGGTGGAAGTGTGAATATAAATTATTATCCTCCAAACCAAGGTTCGAATCCAAACCCGAACCAATATGTAAGAGGAAATACATACAATCTTCAAACGACTCCTAATGGTAAATTCCGCACTACCGATGGATCTGATTTTTATTTACTTGTTATTGAAAAAGAATTTAAAAGCCTCTTGTATGCTACTTTCTATGGAGGATATGGTGAAAGAGATCACGTAGATGGGGGTACAAGCCGCTTTGATAAAAACGGGATCATCTATCAATCTGTATGTGCAAGCTGCGGCGGTACATCTTTGTTCCCTGTTACAGCAAATGCACATTCAAAAACAAACAATTCCACCAATTGCAACAATGCCTGTTTCAAATATGATTTGACAACATTGCGGGCAGACTTCGATGTTGATAAAACAACCGGATGTGATACACTTACTGTTCATCTTACAAATAAAAGTGATGGCGGGTCTTCCTATGAATGGGATCTTGGAGATGGCACCAAGATCAACGGACCAGGACCAATTACGCATCTCTATAAAAAACCTGGTACATACATAATTAAGTTTATCGTAACAGATCCTACAACTTGTATCGGTAAAGACACAGCAGAGAAAAAAGTTACAATCTATTCACTTCCTTCCATTGGTGTAAACCTTACTGATACTACCATCTGTAATGGTGACACGATCAGTATACTAAAAAACTGTAATCCATATTACATCTATTCCTGGTCGCCAACAACGGAAGTAATTAATCCGAATGTTTGTGATGCATTGTTCCATCCGTCACAAACAAGACCTTATTACCTGTCGGTTACTGATACAAATAAATGCGTGCTTAAAGACACAATACTGATTAATGTTGCAACGCTATCGGCTGTAATTGACTGGGAAAATTTAACTCCCTGCAATGGAAGGCCAACGGCAAGATTGTATAACCCAAGCAGCGGTCCGCTACATTATCTATGGACATTTGGCGACGGACATTCTTCAACAGATGTATCACCGATACATGAATACGGAAACTGGGGAACATATCCTGTTGCTGTCAGCATATATAACGACTATTGTGCAGCAACAGCAGTAGGGTCAGTCACAATCAATGAAATAATTATTCCTAACCTTTTCACACCAAACGGCGATGCGAAGAATGATTGCTTTGAGATCAAAGGCTTGTACCCGAACTGGCATGTAGAAATATATAATGCATGGAGTAAATGTGTGTTTAAATCCGAATCATACAAAAACGATTTCTGCGCGGATGAGGTGAGCTCAAGCGTGTATTACTACTGGATCTGCGCACCTTATGGAGATTGCTGCAAGAGCTGGGTACAGATCATTAAAGACAAATAAGCCCTGCAGATGACAAAGTTGTTATTTACCTTCTTCTCTATTATTTTTTATTTTGCTGCCTATTCTCAAAGCACAAGTCCGGTAACGACTGTACCTGTTGAGCTTGGCCGCACCATACAATATCAGTCAACCGCTGATTGGGTAAAAACTTCTTTTTATCAGGATAAAAAGAAGGGTGTTGAAATACTCAATTATGAACGCAAAGCTGTAGAAACAGAAGCAAATAAACGTTTTGTGGCAACACAGGCCTGCAAAACAGAACCGGCACGCGGTGCAGATATTAAAACCTATTCCCTGGCTAGCCTGGCTTTTTTTCAAAAAAAGAAAGATTTTAAAATTTTAAAAACCATCACCCATACCGACGGCCTGCTGCAGATCTCCTATGCCATTGGTTACTGGGCTACTTATACCGATGACACCGGCATCACACATAAAGTTATTATCATTCACGGCATCCACCCAAATGGAAAAGGCTTCCAGTTTTTTATTGATTGTCCGGAGCCGGCTTTTGTAACGCTGGAAGAAGAAATCACAGCGCAGGTACGCTCGCTGCAGATTAAATAAAGTGTTTGAATAAAGTAAATTGAAAATCTAATCCTTGAAGGGTTTTCCTTTGAGTTACTTTCCGCTTAATAAAAAAAGAAGCGACGTGTTGGGAATCACATCGCTTCTAAACTTTAACAGGTTATTATGAACAGGAAAATTTGTTATCTATTACTTGTTTATTCCTTTTCCTGTCTGAAAGTAACCCCCTTTTTGAATATTTTTTTGCTGAAATAATGATTTTTAAACGCCTGTTTTATAGTTAATTATATAAAAAAATCGCGATTCATACCACTAAATCGGTTGAATAGGTACAAACAACATTACTTATAAAAAGAATATGTTTTGAAGGTGTTTGAGGAAGCAATCAGATAGCCAATGATAATTCTATCTTCTAAATCCACAATTCGGATCAGTTCAGGTGTTTTATCTTTAAACATAGCTGTTTCAAAATTACTTACCCGTTCCCGCAGCGATATTGGCACAATCCCAGGTTCCTGTTTAAATGAAGCAGAATCAATCATGCTATGAAAATAGATCGTGCGAATGGTTGTTGTTGTACTGTTATAGGGATAATAACCTGAATATCCATTGTAATAACCCGGAGCTCCGTAGCCATAATTTCCCATACCGCCGTATCCCATGCCCATACCTCCCATGCCCATCCCACCATATCCCATACCCATACCACCATATCCCATGCCCATACCCATTCCGATCGAAAAATTGGGACCGTTTCCGGCATTCGGGCTGTTGCCATAACCGCCGGAAACATATTCTTCATAACTGCCAATTTCCACTACATAGATACTATCTTTTCTGTTAACAGAAATGCTCAGGTTGCTGGCAAGGGCTTTTTTGAAAAACTCCTGAGAATCTTCCAAAACCCTTTGTTTATCGGTACTGTTCTCCTGGATAATAGCCCCGTTTTTAAAATTAATAACATCTTGCGGGGTCGCGTAAAAAGTCGCATAGGTATTATTCGAATCAACATTCACAACAGTGAAAGTCAATTGTTCAGGAGTCATCGTTACTCTGAATAATTTGTCTTCAAACAAAAATGAATTGCCTTGCTTTTTAGCTGAATGATTTCCTTTATTCTGATTAAATACAAACTGCTTATACGTGCAAGTGCTTTTTGCCACATCAATATGAACAACGCTGGTGTAATCCGGATCGTCAAAGATCAGATAAATATTATGACCAAACGTGTAGATCTTTTTTGTTGCGCGTGCAGACTTAACATTGTTCTCTACCTTGTAATTGACACGGTCAATACCTAAGGTTGCTTCGGGCTCTTCATTCAGCAGATTGTTTCCCGAACCTAATCGTTTATACATGTCCGGCATTTCAACCTCGAAAGAGGTTTGTGTTAATTTGTTTTCTGAAACAGCGTGCAGCGTCAGTTCACTCTTTCCGCTGGTAGCCGTTAGTACATAGAATGTATCATTCAGGAAAAAGCTTTTCAAAAATTTTGAAGAATAAGGCAGCTGTCCCACGGTTCTTTTTGACATATTCCCGCTTTGTCTGTTCACACTTAGTTGAGTAATGCCTCTGGTGTGTTCACTAAAAAAATAGATCGTACAGCTATCGCCGGTCAATTGTGTTCCAAGATAAGCATCACGGCTAACCTGTGGTGGAATCGTAAGCACAAGATCCGATAGTTTTTTATTTTGTTTGTCAAAAAAAGTGACCTCCAGGTTCTTGCTTGTTTGAAACACGAATGCGTAATTCCCTGCTGTATCAACAGCAGAATAAATACTCTGTGTTTTTTTTACCAGCAATTCGTATTCGCTTTCTGCATTTTGTGCAGAACAGAACAAGGCTGTAAACAAGCAGATACTAAAAAATATATATGTAATTATTCTTTGGGTCATTTCAATTTTTTACTCGTTGAATTTAGATAAATATACTCTCTTTAGAACAAATTCAATATAATAATGATTTCGCTTTTTATATATTTATCGTCAAATTGCTGGCGCATACTATGATCTTACTTAAGAAATACGGCCCTATCAGCCTTATTTATATTATTCTGAATATTCTACTTTTTATTTTTTGGTGGGTAGTTACAGATCCGGGTAATTACATTTGGCAATCTATTGACGCTGAGAAAGAGATCCTTTTGGTGTCAGCATGTAACAAGCTCTTTTTAATCAAGTATTATGTTTATTTTGTTGTATTTAATTGCTTGCTTACTGCGCTTGCATTCTATGAATTAAAACGAATGTTGCGGATTGGTATTGTGTTGTTTGCTGTTGCCTTTTTCTTTATTACAAAAAATCTTTTTGATCCTTATATAGGTCGCAACTATTACACGATATTTGAAAATCAAAAGGTCTCAAAAAATTTCATTTTAGAGCCTGTTTCTGATGCCGGTAAATCCATCGGTCCTTTTCTACTGGAAAAATTAAATGAGAAGCCTTCTTACAGCAGGGAGCAGGCGGCCAAAGGCTTAGGCATCATACGCTTCACTGCTGCAACAGAAAAACTGACGCACATTCTTTACGACAGCACCGAGCTGATCTCAATGCGTGCTGAATGTTTTTATGCACTCACAAAAATGGATACCCCTGAATCGAAAAAAGAACTTGAAGAGTTTTCTGTGACGCATAACGAACAGTCGGGCGACAGCTTACTGATCGATCGCATTAATTTTGTTGAAACGCAGGATATTTATTGATACTTATTCAACATATAATACCAATCCTTTCAGGTACTCGCCTTCGGGGTGGTAAATATTGATCGGGTGATCTGCGGGCTGGTGCATCTGGTGTATGATGCGTACATTCCGGTATGAGTCTGCCGCAGCGCCAAAAACAATTTTCTGAAACAGGTCTTTATCAATATTCTGTGAGCAGGAATAGGTAAACAACAAGCCGCCCTTTTTAATTTTCCGGAATGCTTTCAGATTGATCTGCTTGTAACCGCGGCAAGCGTTTGCAACTGCTTTGGCAGACTTGGCAAACGCTGGCGGATCAAGAACTATGATATCGTAAAAATCTTTTTCAATTTCACCTAAATAATCAAAGCAATCTGCAGCAATAGCGCCGTGCTTAAAACCAGGGAGGTTCAGGTTCATGTTTCGGGCAGCAAGCGCTACCGCTTCCTTAGAAATATCTACTGAGTCAACCAATTCTGCCCCTCCGGATGCTGCATAAACACTGAATCCTCCGGTATAACAGAATGTATTTAGCACTTTCTTTCCTTTGGAATAACTGCGCAGCAACTCTCTGTTTTCCCGCTGATCAACAAAGAAACCCGTCTTCTGTCCGTCAATGAAATCCACTTCAAACAGCACATTATTTTCTTTTACGATAACAGGTACTTCAACTCCGCCGTGCAGCCAGCCGCTACCGGTGCGTATGTCTTCCAGTACGGTTGATGATGTTTTGGCTTTTATATAAATATGTTCAAATCCAAGTTCTATCAATGCCTGTTTAATGGCAGGTACAAGCTTTTCTACTCCCCTGATCAATACCTGCAACACAACAACACCTGCATATACATCTGCAATGATACCTGGGAAGAAATCTCCTTCGGCATGCAGCAAGCGGTATACGTTTGTTTTTTCCTGTGGAATAACCGTTGTTCGCAATGCATACGCATTTTTTAATTTCTGCTTCCAGTAAGCATCGGAGGTAACTGTTTCCGTCAGATCATCCCATTCAAACATCCTGCATACAATCTGGCTCTTATGAGACAAAAATCCGAAACCCAGTTTTTTATTTTCGAAGTCGGTTACGGCAACAATAGTGCCTTCCTCATTATCCGGTAATTTTGCTACCGCACCTGAGAAAATCCACGGATGGCGGTTATTAATAGAGCGTTCTTTACCTTTTTTTAATTGAAGTACTGGAATGGGCATGGATGTAATTGTCGGTTTAACAGTGCGAAGATATTGAAAACTTCAAAATAACTTGGTAATAGATATTCAAAATAGTTACTTTAGCGGTACTAAACATTCTTTCCTTTCAATGAATATGAAAAATTTTGCTTTATTCGCTTTAGCTCTTTTATGCTTCACCTTTACTTCAATGGGTCAAGGTAAAATGTATGGTGTATTTGAAAACAAAACATTGTTTCAGATTGGTATAGTTGAAAGCAGCGATGGATCATCGGTTTCCGGGCCTATTCGTTTTGCTCCATTTGCAAACTACACCCTGCAGGGACATAAAGATTTTAGTAATAAAATTGGTATTTACACAGGTATTGGTGTAAAAAACGTTGGTTTTATTAGCAAGTATAACGATTCGCTTTATTCTGAAATGAGAGTTAAAAGCAGAGCGTATAGCATAAGTGTTCCGCTTGGTCTTAAGTTCGGAAACATGGAAGAAGACAGATATTTTTATGTTGCTGGTGAGTTTTTAGCACAAATTGATTACAAAGAAAAGGTGTTTATCGGTGATGATAAAAGCAAACGTAAAAACGATGCAGACATCAATAAGATCAATTACTCTGCTATGGTAGGCTTCAACTTGAAAGGCTTCACTATTGGTGCAGAATATACATTGAATAACTTCTATGGTGACAATTACCACCTGATGCCATCAAAAGCTAATCCTTCATACGTATACGGTACGCCATCTAAATCAAACATCTTAACCTTCTTTATCGGATTCAGAACAAACCTGAGTGCAAAAGAAGCTTCTGCTCCGCAGAAACAATTACAGCAGGCTAGTCTTTACCAATATTAATAGGTAATAGCCTGAACATAAAAAACCGATAAGATCTCTTATCGGTTTTTTTATGTCTGATCAACAATTCTTTTTTTATTTGCTATTGCACCAGAATCGGAAAATCTACTTCTATATCCGTTTCACCTAAGGAGCTGTCGCCCTGTCCTGACGTTGGTTTCAAGCCCGGCTGGTGTTTCAGCACTACTTTAAGCTGATTTGTTTTAATCGTAAATGCAGCTCCCGTTGTAACTTTTATGTTCAGCCCAAGCGGCACATTGTGGTCATCAAAATCCAGGTAATTTGTGGTCAGGCCATAGCTGCCGATTTTGGTATAAAAGAACTGATGTACATTTCGCTCCTCTTCAATTTCCTTTGATGTAGTATCCACCGGATTTTTTGTTTCATCCAGTACCAATACTTCAACATGATATTCCGTAGATGGAGCAAGGCGAATGGTATCAATTGATGGCTCATTCCCGCCGGCTCCATCGGCATCTGTAAATGCAAAGATTGTCTCTGCCGAAGGATCGCTAAGCGGATAAACAATCAGCTTTACGGTTGTAATCAGCTCCGTCTCATTCGGGTTAACGGGATTAGCAACATCACCGTGATTTTTTTTACATGATACAGCGGCAAGTAAAATACCGGCAGCAAGAATTGATTTCAGAATCGTATTTGTTTTCATGAGAATGTCTTTTTATTGTTTTGTAAAATCCAATGGTATCTGCAAGCGCAGTATAATGTTTGTACCCGCAGCATCCGCATAATATCTGAAACGATCCAGGTAATCGCGGTAATGGGTGTTTAAAATATTTTGAGCGGTAAGTGTTACCAGCATTTCCTGTTTTGCAAGCGTTATGTATGTGCCAGCTTCAGCCTGTAAAAGAAAGTAGCCTGCTGGCGGCGCCATGTAATCTGCATTGGCCGGCACATTCTTTTTCTTTGCAGTCAGAATGCCGTCAACAGACACATACGGCTTTTTAATTCTGCCAACAGCCGGCAGCAGGTATTTCATACCTAACTGCAAGCGAGTGGGCGGAATATAAATCAGCCATTCATCCTGAGAGCGATTGTATGCACTCACCATCGAGTAACGCGCCGAGAGAATGATTTTTTCCGTGATGCTGTCATTCACAGAAATATCAAGTCCGCCGTAAGTAGCATTTACCTGCGTATATTCAAAGGTTGGGAAAGCACCGCGGATGGTTAATGTTGGCGGGAACACCGGTTTGAGGTAAATATAATTGTTGAAATAATACCCATAAGCGTGTACATACCCGAAGCATTTCCTGAATACATAATTCAATGTAAATGCAGCATTCACGGCCTTTTCCGGTTTCAGGTCCGGGTTTCCGATTTCATAGGCAGCCGCACCGTGATGCACACCATCGCTGTATAATTCATTTACATTGGGCGCCCTGAAGGCTGTACCCAGCAATACCTGTGTTTCTATGTGACTGCTCCACTCATGCAATAAGCCAAGGTTTGCCGTTGGGCTCTGAAACTTGCGCTCTGGCGACTGCAATACATTATTCTCATAATAATATGATTTCAAGTATTTGTAATCATAACGCAAACCTGCTTCCACTTTGGTTTTGGCAGAAAGCTTATATGCTTCTGTCACATACACACCAATGGCATTGCTGGCAAAATTCGGAATGAAATAACGTCCCTGGTAAGTATTTGCCTGGTTGATGTACATCACACCGGCCGTGCCTCTGAGGCGGCGGCTGATCCGATGTTCAACATATGCCTGTACGGTATGGGTGGTTAATTCAAACGACAACTGCGGCTCATCGGGCAAACTGGGGTTGTAAGCCTTGTGACTGTCGTATTCCTGCCGTTTATTAAACTGCCGCGCATACTCCAGCACCAGTGTCTGCTGCCCCAAACGATAGTAAACCTTGTTCTTCCACAATTCATGATTGACAATCTGTTTAGGACGCTCAATCGCATAGGAGAAATCAGACGTAACCGCCGGCTGTCCGCTGTTAATCGCCGTTATCAAATCCGACACGTTACCAATGTGCGAACCTGTAAAGATTCCCAACGTTGTGTTAAACTGACTATAGAATGTTTCCAAGCCCCAGCGGCGGCCCTGGTACGCAGCAGCAGCCGAGAAATTGGCTTCCTGAAAACCAGTGTTTTTTAACCAGTAATCCGGCGTGCGGGTATTGCCGCCTTTGCGCACTGTTCCCTGCAACCTCACCGCAAGCCCGGGGATTTTTTTGAATCCGTGTTCTACAATGCCTGATGCTACACCGGCCCGGTTATTGCTGAAACCGCCGAGATTAATGAGTGCCTTTGTTCCGCGGAAAGTGTTTAATGCTTCCGGTTCAAGCAACACCACACCGCCGATGGCATCTGAGCCGTAACGAATCGATTGCACCCCTTTGATCACAGAGATTTTGCTTGCAATAAACGGATCTACTTCAGGTGCGTGTTCATTACCCCATTGCTGCCCTTCCTGCCGGATTCCGTTGTTCAGTATCAGAACCCGCGTACCATACATACCTTGTATGACAGGCTTAAAGATGGTAGGGCCCGTCTGCAATGCGGTTACGCCTGGCAGGTATTTTAAACTTTCGCCCAGACTGCTGCCACGCAGTCTTGCCAGTTCTTCTTTTTCCAGCACTTCTGCAGAGCTGATCTCCGGTTGGTTCTGGCTATGCTGCGACTCAACAGTGATCTCCCCATCTTTATCTACAAGTGTTAAACCAATGCGCATGAAGGTATTCTCTTGCATCCACACCACCGTGTCTTTGTGGCTGCAGGCAAGCATATCAATATGCAGATTGTAGTTTTGTGCACATAGTGAATCTACACGAAATGTACCATCAGGGTCTGTGAGCACATACGTATTAAGCTCCTGAATGAAGACCAAAGCACCTTCCACAGGCTCGCCGGAATTTGTATATTGTATAATGCCGCTCAGCGTATATGCGCATGCGGATGAACGTACAGACTGTGCCTGTATCTCTGAAATGGAAATACACAGAACAATCCACGCCAGAAGAATTGTCTTCACGCGATGAATAAGTAATTTCTTAAATTAAAATGATTGAGCTTTCGGATGAAAGAAAGGATTAGGCAAGCGCTGTAGGTGGCGCCCTGCCTGAAGTTTCAGCAGCAAAAAAAACTTCCTGTGAAACAATTCCAGTATATAAAATTGAAAATGCAATGTAAACAACAAGTGCGGCAAACAACTCCGGCAAAATAAAATCTGCGGGAACAATGTCCAGCGCACAGACAATACAACGCTCTGTCGTTTGTTTGTTGAAACCTTGTTTCAGATCGCGGTCGTTGTGGTGATTATGCAGAAAAGGGATAACCAGCTGCACAAATAGCAGCAGGCTTATGCCCATAAATACTCTATATATATTTTTCCTTTTCAACATGTTCACTTACAAATGTGGGGGGAATAAAGTTCATTTACAAGAAACCTTTTTTAAAGAATCTGATTTTCAATGGGATTTAAAAATTGTTTTGTTTTTATTGAAAAGCGTTACAGAGCCTTAGACTTGCTGTTTGCAGATTCGTGCAAGTTGTTCTAAGATAAATTATATAATTTCTCTATCTTTAAGAATTAATATTCTTAGAAAAATAGTAATTGCCGAACTCTATTTCTAAATCGTTCGTATAATACTTTGAATTTTATTTTATCGGAATATGTCTACTTTAATAATAGGAAATAGGTTTAAAAAAGGATTATTGCTGTTGCTAACCATTATTCTTCTTATGGTAGTGGTGGGGGTCTTATTGCCTTCGTCCTATCATGTTGAACGGTCGGTTATTATTCACCAATCAAATAAATCCATATTCCCCTATCTGAACAAATTGCAGAAATGGCCTTCATGGACGGCTTTGAACGTTAATAAGGATTATTCGCTGGAACAAACCTACTTTGGGCCAAACCAGGGAATTGGCAGCGGTATGACTTACCAGGGGGATAAATTAGGCAAAGGCACCATTACCATCATCGATAATGAAATGGATGACCATGTCACCTTTTCTCTTCTAATCAATAACCGCTTTAATACCACGGGCAACATTCAGCTTGAACATGTATCTGACTCTACAGCCCGCGCAACGATTACCCTTGATGGCGATGTGGGTTTTCACCTTCCAAACCGCTATATCATTCTGATGATTGATAATATTGCCGGATCCCTGTTCCAGGAAAGCCTGAACCGCCTAAAAACGGTAACAGAGATGAAAAAAACGCAGCCAGTCGAAGGCTTATAGCCAATCGTTCCTTTTTCTGCCTTCCTTTTTCTATCTTTGCATCTTAATTACAAAAACACACCATGGTTGATAAATTAGAAGCGATCAAGGTTCGATTTGATGAAGTTTCAGAAGCAATTCTGGATCCCAATATCATGTCGGACATGAAACGTTATACGTCCTTAAATAAAGAATACAAAGAACTCAACAAAATTGTTGAGGTATACAATAAATACAAGAATATTCTGGCCAATATCGACAGCTCTAAAAAGGTTCTCAGCGTTGAAAAAGATCCTGACTTCAGAGAAATGGCAAAAGAAGAACTTGAAAGTTTAGCCCTCCAGAAAGACGAAATCGAACTGGTTATTAAAGAACTTTTAATACCAAAAGATCCGAACGACAGTAAGAACATCATCCTTGAGATCCGCGGTGGTACAGGTGGAGACGAGGCATCGATCTTTGCGGGAGATATTTTCCGCATGTACCAGCGCTACTGCGACCGCATGGGCTGGAAAATGGAATTGATTGATGCAACCGAAGGAACATCGGGCGGATACAAAGAGATTATCTGCGCGGTTTCCGGCGACGATGTATATGGAAAATTGAAATTCGAATCTGGTGTACACCGTGTACAGCGTGTGCCTGCAACGGAAACACAGGGTCGTATTCATACCTCTGCAGCTTCAGTTGCTGTATTGCCTGAAGTAGAAGAAGTAGATGTACAATTGAACATGAATGATATCCGTAAAGATACGTTCTGCTCTTCCGGACCAGGCGGACAGTCTGTAAACACGACTTACTCAGCCATCCGTTTAACACACATTCCTTCAGGTACTGTAGTACAATGCCAGGATGAAAAATCTCAGATCAAGAACTTTGAGAAAGCTTTGAAAGTATTACGTTCCCGTATTTACGAGATCGAATTGAAAAAGCAACAGGACGAGCTTGGCGCGCAGCGAAACTCTATGATCGGCAGCGGTGACCGCTCTGATAAGATCAGGACTTATAATTACCCGCAGAGCCGTGTAACCGATCACCGCATCGGTTACACCGTGCATAACCTGCCAGGCGTGATGGATGGAAATATTGATGATTTTATTGAGGAGCTAAGACTGGCTGAAAATGCACAACGTTTAACACAGGAAGCTTCTTAATATAGAAATAAAGATTTGTGCAAGGGATGGCTGTAGCCATCCCTTTTATTTCCGGCCTGCGACCCGACTCTTTTCACTATTGTAATTTATTTTTTTGTTGTTATAACGCCTTGTTATCAAATCTGAAATACACATCTCAATGTTATGTTTTTACATACATTAACTGTATTTTTATTATGCAAGAGATACTTACAAACCCTTATTAACACATCTAACGATCTTAAACCAATGAAACGTTTCTTATCTATTCCTCTTTATTTAATCGTTCTTTCTTTATTCAGTTCCTGCGGATATAACACCATGGTTAAACAGCAGGAAGCAGTTGAGGCAGCCTGGGCACAGGTAGATGTTCAGTATCAGCGCCGTAATGACTTGATCGGAAACCTTGTTGAGACTGTTAAAGGCTATGCAAAATATGAGCAGGAAACGCTTACAAAAGTAGTGGAGGCTCGTGCTTCTGCAACACAGGTAGTTGTTAAAGCGGACCAGCTTACAGAAGAAAATATTCAAAAATACCAGGCTGCACAAGGTCAGTTAACTTCTGCCTTAAGCAAGTTAATGGCAATCACAGAAAACTATCCGAACCTGAAAGCAGACCAGGGCTTCTCTGATCTTCGCGCTGAATTAAGTGGTACAGAAAACAGAATCGCACAGGCAAGAAGACAATTCAATGAAGCAGTGCAGGAATATAACACAACCATCAAAACATTCCCGAACAACATGCTTGCAGGTTCATTTGGTTTTGAGAAAAAAGGATACTTCAAATCAGACGCTGGTTCAGAAAAAGCCCCTTCTGTAAAATTCTAAGTAAATCATGCCAACCACCTTTTTCAGTGCTGCAGAACACGCTGCAATTATTGATTCTATTCACAAGGCTGAAAAAAACACATCCGGAGAAATTCGTGTGCACATTGAAAACCAGTGTGCATACGAATTGATGGATCGTGCAGCAGATGTTTTTGCTTCGCTTGGCATGCATAAAACGGAACTGAAAAATGGCGTTCTGTTTTATCTTTCCATCAACGACCGAAAATTCGCAATACTGGGTGATGCCGGCATTAATACGAAAGTACCGGCAGGCTTCTGGGACTCAATCAAAGAGCTTGTACTGGATCATTTTAAGAAAGGTGAATATGCGCTTGGCCTAAGCAAAGGAATTGAAAAAGCCGGATTGAAACTGAGCGAACATTTTCCTTACAGCAAGACAGATGTAAATGAATTGTCAAACGAAATTTCTTTTAATAAAAATTAAATGAGAGGCCGCATTCTTCTATTCGTATATCTGTTCCTTTCTCTATTTACATTTGGAGCAAACAACTCGGATTTTCCGCCCCTGCCCAATCCTCCAAGATTGATCAATGATTTTGCCGGTATGCTTAATCCTGACGAAGTTGCACAGCTGGAACAGAAAGTCCGCACTTTCAACGACTCCACTTCCATTGAGATCTCTGTTGTAATCATTACCAATCTGGGTGATTATGATATTTCTGATTATGCTGCCCGCCTGGGAGAGTACTGGGGCATCGGAAAGAAAGCCAAATCAAATGGTGTGCTGCTGCTCATCGCAAAAGAAAACCACAAAGCGTTTATTGCAACCGGCTACGGCATGGAAGGCGTACTGCCAGACATGCGTTGCAAAAGAATTATTGATGCTGAACTGATTCCTCAATTTAAACGCAGCAATTATTTCAACGGTATTAATTTTACCATTGACGCCATCATCCGGTATTCTAAAAATGAATACACGGCAGATCCCAATGACAATGTATCTAGCCACCAGGTCAAGCCTGCTTATGTATTCTTATTTATTTTTATCGTAATCATCGTGATCGGATTCATGAACCGTCATAACAGAGGCAATAGCGGTGGCCGCGGTTATAACCGCGGCGGCGGCGGCTTCGGCATGTTCCCTCCTATTGGAGGCTTTGGCAGCGGTGGCGGCTGGGGCAGTGGCGGCGGAAGCAGCGGCGGCGGTTTTGGCGGCTTCGGCGGCGGCGGCTTCGGTGGTGGCGGTGCAGGCGGAGACTGGTAGTTAAGACCATCATTGCATCGTTAATCTATGTTGTGGTCTGTGAGCCACAGACCAAGGGTAAGGGATATTACTCATACAATATAAATACGGATGCCATCGTTTAAAGCGATGGCATCCGTATTCTAAATCAATCTTAAACCTATATGCTCTTCATCAGTCATTTTTTTATCGGGTTTATAGTCAGCTTTCTTGGTACCATTCCACCTTCAACGTTCAATCTGCTTGCCATCAAACGCGCCACTTCAACCGGACTCCGCAAAGCTATGCTGTTTGCGGCTGGTGCCGTGTCGGTTGAATTTTTTTATTGCTTCATCGCGGTAATATTTTCAAGGTATTTTTTATCGCATAAGTCCGTCGCCGACTTCATTGAGATTGTCGCGGTGCCTGCATTCCTCATTCTGGCGTATGTCTTCCTTACTAAAAAACATAAAGAGCCTACAGAGAATGAACAGCATCCCAAAGGTTCAAATGATTATGCACAAGGATTATTTATTGGAGTAATTAATTTTACGCAGATCACCTTCTGGCTCGGTTACAGCACCTATTTCATAAGCACCGGCTGGATGAAAGATGACTTGCTCTTAATGACAACCTTTGTTGTAGGTGTGTGCAGCGGCAGTATGGCCATGCTTTTCATATATGCCTACTACTGCAAGAAATGGTTCTATGGAAACGCACCTTCTCTATTTTCTGAAAAGATGCTGAACAAAGTTGTTGGTTATATTTTTCTAGGGCTTGCTCTATTGCAGGCTGGGAAGCTATTGTGGGAATGGTGGAAATAATTCGCTGTGACAAATACAATTTAGACAGCTGCAAAAATGCAGTCAAAGACTGTGAAATAATAAGACACCATCCGCCGCGGCGGAACCGCTTCGCTAAGACTGGCCCTAGAAATGTTGTAACATTTTGGCAATTCATTTTACCTTTACACCTTCATTAAGTAGAATTATTTGTTAAAAATTTCGTATAATTATTTTTTAACCGATCATGCTATGAGACTTTCACTAATTACTTTCCTTTTGATTTTTATTGCCCTTGCTAATATCGCAACTGCGCAGAATTTTCAACCATTCAGAAATAAATATCAATATCAGTTTACATATACCGGTTATATATCAAATAGTCTTCATACTGGATTGATACATAGCATTGAAATCGACAGCGCTGCTTTAATTAACGGGGATTCTGTTTTCTATTTCAATAAACTTTATGTTTATGAAAATAATTTTTGGGGCAATGCCATGGTTGAAAAACCAGGAGGTGAATATCTCTTTCTGATTAAAAACTATAATCAATTCGATACTGTGATTGTTAAAACCCAGCTGGCACTAGGTTCACAGTGGACATATAATCTTGACAATACCTTATATACGGTAACCTATGACCACTATGCTCCGGAAACAGTTTTGACAAACCAGACAGACTTTGTACAAACTTACATCGTTGAAAATACTACAGGATTTAAAGATTCCATTAAGCTATCAGAAAATTTCGGGCTTGTTTATTCATTTCCTTTTACGAATAAAGGTTGGCCTCAGCCTAATCATTTTAATCTAACATATATTTTAACTACTAAGGTTGGCGTAAACAAGCTCAATTATTTTGATTATTTCACTTATGATCTAGGAGATGTTTTAGTTTATGAACCCAACCTTACATATCCTAATCTACCCCCGGTAGGCAATGACGTATTTAAAGTACTTTCAAAAACTATTTCTTTAAATGGCGATACAATTACCTACAGCTTTAGTCGGTGCCATATCGATGCAGTTTCCGGAAACGCCTATTCTACTACTCAAAGCCATTGTGAATTGATCGTTACGGAGTGTTCTGTACTTGGAAACTTTCCTTATACTTCTGTTTTATCTTTTCCTACTAACAAATCTCAGGTATTTTGTGCGATTGCTTCTGATTTTAGATTTAACCTTAATGACAATCCGGTTTTGTATATAACACTACCTTATGTTTTTGAACAGTCTTTTTCTTCCTATATTTTTCAGAAAGATATAGGATTGGGTATGTACAATTTTAACGGTGGTATGTATTATCCAAATACAAGCTATTCAAGAATTCAATACCTCAAACAACCAAATATTGATGATAATTGCGATAATATAGAAATACTTATGGATACGAAAACGCTGCATGCGTCGAGTACAAACGTAATAGTTGCGCCAAACCCGTTTGATCATGCCCTTTCTCTTACTGCTTCCGATTTAAAACCGGGAAGCTGGAATGTGCGAATCGTATCTGCTTTGGGAGTTGAAGTGTATACATCTACAATAATCATCTCTTCTTCCAATCAACAAATAGATCTTGCTAATTTAACTGCATTAAATTCCGGTATTTATTTTCTTTCACTTGAAAATGAAAGCCAGGTGTATAGTCAGAAGATTGTTAAGAAATAAGTTGGTTGAAACGGATTGAATTTATTACGGCGAATAAAAATGCAGTCAAAGACTGCGAAATAATGAGACACCAGTCACCGCTTCGCTAAGACTGGCGCCAGTGGGTGCACAATCCATCATTTCTTAATCTTGCACAAATTCTTTCTTAACTCAATTTACCTTTTGTGTTCTGTGTGCCACAGACCACGGTTAAAAGAATGCTGGCATGATTACATGATCATGATTTTTTCCAATGAATTTCAAAATCAGAATATCCGGCATCTTTCAATATAGATTCAAATAAAAAAACCTCTTCCTTGGTATCTAATTGAATTAAGAATAATTTTTCTTTGTCTGTTTTTTGAATTGCATAAACAACATACGCAAGCTCTCCACCAGATGCATCGTCCCCTGCCGATATCCCTTCAAAGGCAGAGATTTTAACACTGGCTAAATTCATATAAAACGAGATTTTAAAAGGCTTGCAAAAAAATGAAGTAGCCTTCCATATTTTTTGTGCTTGCAGGTCAATATGTATGTGCACCCTGATAAAATAAAAAAGCCATACAAGACACAGACTGAATATGGAAAGTAAAAGAGGCACCAAATCTATACCACAGAAAATAAGAATTGAAATGCTTATGAGTATAGGAACAACTGCATTTGGGGAGCTGCTTATTTTAATTCTGTTAGAATTTGTTGTAATTCTATAGCTGTTTATATTATATACATTTTTCATGAGTTTCAGCAGCTGAAAAATTTCATTGCGGATACATTTGCCGCGACGAAGCGTTTTGTCTGGCTTCCGTTCGCCGCTTCACCATGGCCTATGGCGCACAAT
Organism: Cytophagaceae bacterium; assembly: GCA_021151805.1. Lineage (GTDB taxonomy): Bacteria > Bacteroidota > Bacteroidia > Cytophagales > Cytophagaceae > Cytophaga. The sequence continues at coordinate 31,512 of JAGKWN010000010.1, forward strand.
CCATCATTTCTTAATCTTGTACAAATTCTTTCTTAACTCAATTGCCTTTTGTTTTTGTGTGCCACAGACCTCGGTAAAGGAAAATTATAAAGAAATAATTAATGGTAAAATTTGAATCTGTTTAAACCAGCAGATTAGTTTTTATTCGAAATAAATTTAATCCTCGTAACTTGTTTGGTAGTTATTAATTCTCCTGCAGAATCTCTATTGGGAACAACTTTCATTTTTGAAACAATTCTCATAGCTTCTTCGATCATTTCAGCAGTTGGTGCTGGCTCACTTGGCCTAGAAATATACTGTAGATTTGCAGTGGTACTATCTGCTTGAACTTCATACGATATGTATACGATTATTTCCTGTTTTGTTGAATCCTTTTGAGCTGCAATTGATTTCTGTTTCGGGTGCTTACTGCCAGCATTAGTATTCTGGGCATAACTGAAACTGAAATTCAATAAGAAAAATAAGACTGTTATTATTCGTATCATAGTACATCTTTTAATATCAACTCAATTTCTCTCTCAAATATTTCGCGGTATATCCTTTTTTGCATTTCAGCATCTCTTCAGGTGTGCCTTCGAAAATAACTTCGCCGCCGCCGTTACCACCTTCCGGGCCAATATCAATGATCCAATCCGCACACTTGATCATTTCCATGTTGTGTTCAATCACAATCACAGAATTGCCTTTGTTTACAAGTGCCTGTATGGAATCCAGCAGCTTGCGGATATCATGGAAATGTAAACCGGTTGTCGGTTCATCAAACAGGAACAGGATATGCTCGTTGTTGTCTTCCGGAGATTTGCCCAGGAATGAAGCAAGCTTCACTCGCTGCGCTTCACCACCCGATAGCGAGCTCGATGATTGCCCCAGGTGTACATATCCCAAACCTACGTCTGCCAATGGCTGTAGTTTCTCAATCAGTTTTGGTTTGTCTTTGAAGAAGGTTAAACTTTCTTCGATTGTCATATCCAGCACATCGGATACGCTCTTATCGTTATACTTAACTTCCAGAATTTCCTGTTTGAAACGCTTACCGTTGCAGGCTTCGCACGTTAAATGTACATCTGCCATGAACTGCATCTCAACCGTTACAATACCTTCACCCTGGCACATCTCACACCTTCCGCCTTCTACGTTAAAAGAAAAATGCCCCGGTTTATACGCGCGTGCTTTTGACAACGGCTGGTCTGCATATAAATTACGGATCAGGTCATATGCTTTCACATACGTTACCGGATTTGAACGCGATGATTTTCCGATCGGATTCTGGTCTACAAATTCTATCTGCGTTACTTCACGAATGTCTCCATCCATGCGGTCGAACTTGCCCGTAAACTCTCCGGAGAAGCCAAATAGTTTTTGTAAGGAAGGAAATAATATTTTCTTCACCAGGGTTGATTTACCTGAGCCACTCACGCCTGTTACGACCGTGAATGTATGCAGCGGAAATTTGACATTGATGTTTTTAAGATTGTTCTCTCTCGCACCTTTGATCTCAATAAATGAATTCCATTTTCTGCGGTGCTTCGGCACTTCAATCTTAGAACGGCCTGTCAGATAATCAGTCGTGTAGGAACCGCTATGCGTGATCATATCTTCGATTACACCCTGAAACATGAGCTTGCCGCCATGAATACCGGCATCCGGACCAATATCAATGATCTGGTCGGCAGCACGCATGACTTCTTCCTCGTGTTCAACAACAATAACCGTGTTACCCATGTCGCGCAGCATCTTCAATACTTCAACCAGCTTACCGGTGTCACGCGGGTGCAAACCAATACTCGGTTCATCCAACACATACATAGAACCAACTAACGCGCTTCCCAGTGATGTTGCCAGTTTAATGCGTTGAAACTCCCCGCCCGAAAGCGATGCCGTTAATCGGTTTAGTGTCAAATAGCCCAAGCCAACTTTGTCCAGGTACGAAAGGCGATTCGTGATTTCTTTCAGCAAACGTTCAGCGATCTTTGCTTCGTTCTTCTGTAGCTTCATGCTGTTAAAGAATTCCAGCGCTTCATCTACCGGCATCAATACAATGTCTGTGATTGATTTCCCTGCAACCTTTACATACGATGCATCTTTGCGCAAACGCGTGCCGCGGCAATCCGGACAAACGGTTCTGCCTTTAAAGCGCGACAACATTACGCGATACTGAATCTTGTAGGTCTGTGTTTCTAAATAGGCGAAGAAGGCATTCAAACCATCGAAGTATTTATTTCCTTCCCACAATAATTTCCGTTCTTCTTCGGATAAATCCTGAATTGCCCTATGGATCGGGAAATCGAATTTGATTCCGTTCTTGATCAATGGTTTCAGCCACTCACTCATCTTCTCTCCGCGCCAGCAGGCAATCGCACCTTCATACACAGACAAGGATTTGTCAGGAATCACGAGGTCTTCATCAATACCTAATACATGCCCGAAACCTTCGCAGGTTCTGCAGGCGCCGAACGGATTGTTAAAGCTGAAGAAGTTTGCAGAGGGTTCTTCAAAAATAATTCCGTCTGCTTCAAAGCGATCACAGAAGTCGCGCGTTTCGCCGTTTGGTATAACGATGCGGCAATCGCCGTCGCCTTCATAAAAGGCAGTCTGCACAGAATCTGATACACGGAATGGTGCATCTTCTTCTGTTTTGTTTACTGAATTCCGGTCGATCAAAATCCAGGCATCTGCTTTTGCAGGAATTGCCTTTGCTCCTTTTTCAATCAATTCTTCAATCGTAGCAACTTCGCTGTTTACATACAAACGTGTAAAACCTTTCTGCAAAAGAATCTGCAATTCTTCCAGCGGTTTGCGGTCGTGCTTGGTTCTGAAAGGCGCAAGGACCATGAAGCGTGTGCCTTCTTCGTGTTCAAATACCCAGTCTACAACATCTGTAACGGTATTCTTTTTAACTTCTAATCCGCTGACCGGAGAAATGGTGTGGCCAATGCGGGCAAATAATAATTTCAGGTAATCGTAAATCTCTGTGGTTGTACCTACGGTAGAACGTGGGTTTCGGGAATTTACTTTTTGTTCAATGGCGATCGCAGGCGAAACACCTTTGATGTAATCCACTTCCGGTTTTTCCATCCGGCCTAAAAACTGGCGCGCATAGGAGCTAAGGCTTTCTACGTACATACGCTGGCCTTCGGCAAACAAGGTGTCGAATGCCAGGGATGATTTGCCGGAGCCGGAAAGTCCGGTGATAACAACTAATTTATTTCTGGGAATTGCAACGTCGACATTTTTCAGATTATGTACACGTGCTCCTTTGATGATAATGAAATTCCTTGGATCTAAAGATTCTATATCAAGCGCGTATTCTTTTTTCGCCACAGCCGTTCCTTTCATATAGTGTGTTTTACGGGTCTTCTTTCGTATCTGCCGATTGATGCTCAATAAGCAACCGACATCTTTAAAGTTCCGCTTTTTTATTCAATTTAAAAAATAGTTGCCAGGTTCTAGTTGCCAGGTGCTAGACGAGAAAGTACTAAGAATAGTTGCCAGATTCTAGGTGCTAATTACTAGACAAGGAAGAACTAAGTTTTGAACTCAAATGATAAATTTGCATTAGCTTCAATTTCAACTAAGATCAATAATTCCACACGTTCAGTCTAGAAACTAGTAACTAGCGACTAGAACCTACTTCTTATAAAACAGCCACAGCGCAAAGAACATCAATCCCATGGCTGTTAATTTTTTCCAGTTTACAGGTATGCTTACTCCGGTAAAAATGCCGAAGTGATCAATGACTGCGCTGGTAGAGAGCTGCGCGATAATTAAAATCATCAGTACATTTCCGATTCCAATTTTAGGAACAAACATCACGCTGGTCATCACATAAAATGCGCCCAGCAACCCGCCGGTTAATTTCCATAAAGGCATTTCTTTGATCAGCATGATATCGCCTTTGCCTGCCAGCATCATACCAATAAAAAGTGCAATTGTTCCAACCATAAAAGATGTAAAGGATGCTTCAATGGTTCCGATCTGTCTGCCTAATGCACCATTTACCCCTGCCTGAAATGCCACAGCAACTCCTGCCAACGCCAGCATTATAAATGTACCTATATCCATTTTCATAAATTTTTTCGCTTGTTTCCTGTGACCCGCTGAATTTTCTGCTCAGGTTTATTTTTCAAAAACGACCTCTGTTTGATTGAAAGACCTGTTTCTGCCTGTACAACTAAGTCAATCCTGCTAAAGGTTCAAAATATTAAATAAAAAAATTATTTTTCTGATTTCGGCTTACTTTTTGCTTTTACCTGGAATATATGGTTGCAAATTCAGATATTTGCTCTATATTTAAATCATAATTTAAAAGCGCCTTACGTTTAACCTTAAACACTACCCTATGAGATAAACCTCTACGTTAACCAAACACATACGGATATGAAAATGAATGCTATTAGTGATTCCACATTGGTTTCACAATATATCCAGGGAAACGAAGCGGCTTTTGCAGAACTCATAAAAAGGCACAAATCCAAAGTTTACACCACAATCTACTTGATTGTAAAAGACCGTTATTTAGCGGAAGATCTTTTACAGGATGTCTTTATTAAGGTTGTTCACAAAATGAAAGGTGGACAATATAACGATGAAGGCAAGTTTTTACCATGGGTAGTCCGCATCGCGCACAATCTTGCCATTGATTATTTCAGACGCAATAAACGATATCCGACGATCGTTATGGATGAAGGAATGAATATTTTCAATTCTCTTGATTTTTCTGAAGATTCTTCGGAATCGATTCAGATCAAAGGAGAGAATGAAGCGTTAATCCGTTCTTTAATCCAAAGATTGCCTGAAAGTCAGCGGGAAGTCGTTCTGATGCGACATTTTTCCGACATGAGTTTCCAGGAAATTGCTGATGCCACTGGAGTAAGCATAAACACAGCTTTGGGTAGAATGCGTTACGCTTTGATAAATCTCCGTAAGGAGCTGACGAAGCAACCCAAACCGATTGTGTATGATAAAAACGTTTACCCAAAATGATGTTATCCGATTTGTTTATGATGAAGTAAGTCCTGAAGAGCGTTTCCAGATGGAAGGTCTTTTGCTTATTGATGCCGAGTTCCAGAAACTGTACAACAGATATTCTGCTACGAAGGCCTTAATCAAAAAATCCTGTCTTGAACCTTCAGAGAATGTCATCGACCGTATCTTAAATTATTCAAAAACGCTTACTTTGCAGCAGTAAACGAAAGTTATGCAGCGCAAAGAACGATTTGAAAAATTTCTGAATTATTTCTCAACCCATTCACCCGAACCAGAAACGGAGCTCGTATACTCAAACCCATACGAGCTCCTGGTTGCGGTGAGCTTAAGTGCGCAATGCACAGACAAGCGGGTTAACCTCACTACTCCAAAACTTTTTGAACGCTTCCCTGATCCATACGCACTGGCACAGGCATCTTCCGATGAAGTGTTCGGCTATATCCGCAGTATTTCCTATCCCAACAACAAGGCAAAACATCTGGTCGGCATGGCGCAAATGCTGCTTAAAGATTTTAATGGTGAAGTTCCTTCCACCGTTGAAGAATTAGTAAAGCTTCCTGGTGTTGGTCGAAAGACTGCCAATGTGATCGCCAGCGTTATCTGGCAACAGCCAACCATGGCTGTAGACACACACGTTTACCGTGTCTCCCGCCGCATCGGACTCGTTCCTCAAACGGCGACTACTCCGCTGGCGGTAGAAAAACAGCTCATGAAATACATCCCTACAGAACTGGTGCACAAAGCCCATCACTGGCTTATTCTGCATGGGCGATATACCTGTCTGGCCCGCACGCCCAAATGCGAAGTGTGCCCCATTACCGAAATATGTATGTGGTACGCCAAAAATGCCGGCAAAGCTCTTAAATCAGATAAATAAGCGTATCTTTACATAACGTTGCGTTTACGCAAAGGCTACCTCTAAAACTCCATTGTTGCATATTAAATAATGGCTTCCTGTTCAACCTATTTCTTTTTTGAACTTTGTGCGGTATTAATATAATTATTGATAAGAAAAGTGCTTTGACATCGGACCCGATTCAGGCCATGAACGGTGCTACCTTTTACAGAGGACCAGACTACAGCGACGCTCTTACATTCGAATTCAAACAGGAGAAAATTTTTGTCGGCATCAATCAATTAAAAATCATAGATATCGACAATGCTGCCAACCAGCCTTTTTTCAGTGCCGACAAACGTTACTTCGTTTTATTCAACGGCTCCATCTACAACTATAAAGAACTTGCCCGTAAGCTGGAATTGAAGTATGTTTTCAATACGCATTCCGATACAGAGATATTGCTATACTGGCTGATTGAATACGGCATTGACGGCCTGCGCGAACTGAACGGCATGTTTGCTTTTGTGTTCTTCGACAGACAAGAGAACCGCATTATTCTGAGTAAAGACATGTACGGCATTAAGCCGATGTATTATTACAACGATGATAATTACTTCATTGCTTCTTCTGAAATCAAGGGCATCCTCGCTTCGGGCCTTGTAGCGAAGCAGTTCAACAGCTCACAGGTACAGCATTATCTGCAGTTGGGTTTTGTACAGCGACCGTTTACGTTCTATAAAAATATTTATGAACTGAATGAAGGTGCTTATCTGCAATTTGACCGGCACGATTTTAAAGTTAAAAAATTCAGCATCACACCTTCTATTGAATACTCCGATCTGAATTCGGATACACTGGTAAGCAAACTGAATGAATACATTGAAAAATCTATTTCAAAGTATCTGGTTTCTGATGTGCCAATTGGTTTGTATGTAGACAACAGCATCAGCTCTGCCATATTGCTGGATAAAATTTCAAAAGCCGGCGCAAAGAATATTCCTGTATTTTCGTTTGAATCAAATGACCTGGCAAAAAATGAAGCGTTAAGTGAGCTGGTTCAAAAATATTCATTCAACCACATAACCATTACTCCGCAAACGCTGAACAAGGTTACGTTCAACACCTTCCTTGCGAGTGTAGACCAGCCGGTAGGCGAATATGCGTATTTCCATTCTTACCATCTTTCCAATCAAATGCATCCGTTTGTGAAAGTTGCCATTTTAGGAAACGGTTCAAGTGAGCTGGTTGGTAATTATTCCAAACACATTGCGTATTACAATTACCTGAAAAGGTTATTGCATCACAATCTGAAAATAAGTCTGTTTAAGACAACGCATCAGCTGCTGCCTTCACAGGGGAATAATTCCATCAAGAAAATATTCAAGAGCTGGAACAAATACATTGAAAAGGTCGATAAGGATCCTATTCAAACATACCTGAATTTCTGTTCTTCGGAAGTATTCCATGAAAAAAGCCAAGAGGTTTCAACGGAAGAATTGCTGGCGGAAAAACATGAAGAGATGTCGTATTATCTGAAGGCTGCATTTCGATTTGATCAGACGAAGATTTTAGCTTCCAGCACGCTACCGGTTATTGATAAAACCATGATGCGCAATTCCATTGAAGCGCGTTTGCCTTTTCTGGATGCAGATGTAAAACGCTTCATGGATTCGCTTGATCCGAAACTGCTCTTTAAACACGGTCACAACTGGATCCTGAAAAAACTACTTAGCTATACTGACATCAATCCTAAAATGGTTTTTGAAACCGCTCCTACCCGTCCGCTTAACCTGGTGGATGTGAGTGATGCGTTCAATACAGAAATACAGAATACGATTATGAACACCGATCACCCGATCTACGAATGGATCAGTCCATCGCAGAAGGCTTCTATAAAAAAGAATCTTCCCGAAGGCGTGCTTTCAACCTTCAATGATCGCTGGAGATTATTTTTGTTAATGAAATGGTATGACAAAGAATTCTGATCGTCGTAACATATTAATCATCCATCAGCATTTTTGTCCGCCGGAAGGTTTTGGAAACAACCGGTCTTATGAAGTAGCCAAATATCTTACGGATCTCGGCCATACAGTTACTGTACTTTGCGGTGCCGGTAATTTTCCTCAGCTCCCTGAAAAACTTTTTACAAGCACAAACATCGAAGACATTCAGGTAGACTGTATCCGTGTCGGCTATGATCATCACATGAACTATGTGCGACGTGTGTGGTCGTTCATTTCTTTTTTTATGAACTGTTGCAGATATGTAGGCAAATACAAAAACATCGATATAATCTATGCTGTTAGTACACCTTTAAGTGTTGGCCTTATCGGATTATGGTTTCAGAAAAAATTAAAGAAACCTGTATTTTTTGAGATCGGTGATCTGTGGCCCGACGTGCCCGTACAGATGGGTATCCTGAAAAATAAATTGTTTATTTCACTCCTTTATAAGCTGGAAAGTTTCATCTATCGAAAAAGCAAACACATTGTTTTACTTTCCGAAGGCATGAAGGAATATCTGTTGAAGAAAAATATTGCGGAAGAAAAATTTACGGTACTGTGCAATGGTACCAATACTGAACAGTTTGCACCTGCCCTTGATAAAGCAGCATTGCGCAAACAATATGATATACCCGGAGATGCATTCATCGTGTTATATGCAGGTACCATGGGCCTTGCCAACAGGCTGGAGTTTTTTATTGATGCGGCGGAAAAAGTTGCGCAGGCAAACAATAACCAGATCCGGTTTTATTTCATTGGCAATGGCAATCGCTTAGCAGAAATCAAATCAATGGTTGAAAATAAAAAATTAAGCAACGTATTTTTTATTGCAAGCATGCCAAAGACTCGTGTAACTGATTACTTCAAATTAGCTGATGTGGGACTTGTATCGTTTGCTTCGTATAAGATTCTTGAAACAAACAGCGCCAATAAATATTATGATTATCTGGCTTGCGGGCTTCCGGTAATGATCAACTACGGCGGGTGGCAAAAAGAAGCTCTTGGAAAAAATCATTGCGGGTTTTCCGTTTCAACAGCCGCGGTGGCTGCCGAAACGTTTCTTACCCTTTTATCTGATCCGGAATTATACCGGCAAATGTCTGCTAATGCCCGTTCACTTGCTATGTGTGAATATAACCGGAAAGAAATTTCTCTTCGGTTAAGCGAGCTTATTTTGCAGCATTCTTAAGCGGCGGCTTGTAGCCCGACAGCTTGAATATTTTTGAAGCATCCTGCTCATCCATCAATTCCTGCAAAGTTACTTCCGGATGTTCATTCATGTATTTACGTACGATCTGCCAGCCCAGCCAGCGTCCAATTCGGCCCGGGCAATCATTGCTGATTTCATTTACAAACGGACCTTCACCGGTATATTGTTCAACAATTTTACGACTGGTTTCAAACAGAATCTTACGATCTATAAAATGCCCCCAGATCACCGGAAGGTTCGCATCAACGGCAGCCAGTTCCTTTGATGAATAACCAATGTTCAATGAATCCGACAGGTCCGGCAATACGCGCTCTACAAAGTAATGTGCTTTGCCGTAGTAAATCATCTCAGCCAACAGCGTTTCATCTGCCACATTGTTTTTGTTGAACTTGGTTGACATACCCAGCGCCATCATCGGCATCAGATAAGGCTTGTCATAACGGCTCAGCATGTACTCATAAATATTGGGTCTGTGTGCAGCCTTTGGGCCCATGTACCAATCCAGACAAACAACTATTGCTGAATCTGAAAAAGACATATCCGGTTCCATCAGGCCAGAGTAAATCGTATATACTTTCGGTTCTTTGAAATCTTTTAAATAATATTTCATGAAACGGAACATCGTCGTCAGATCATTCTTCTGTGATTGCATATCACCCCAGCTGTTTACAACTTCTGCACCAAATGCTTTTAAGCTCGGATTACTGTATTGGGCAAACATATGCTCCACGTCTTCCGGCATCGGTTTCTTTGCGATCGCTCTCAGGTATTGTTTAAAAAACGCCGGGTATTTAAGAAAAATGACTTCGATATCTTCTTTTTTCGTTACCGCAAGCAATTCTTTATCGATCCTGTATAATTGTGCCGATACTTCTACTTCCTCTGCTTCTTCGGGTTTAATCACCTGTTTTTCAATGCTGTTCGTAAGAGGTTTTTCCTGCTGCGCACAGGAAATCAGCAAAGGTATAAACAGTATCGCTATCCAAAATTTCATAATTTTCAATATCTTTGGTTTCAATAAACTAACGACAAATCTATGAAAAAAATATCGCTTCTTTTTTTATCAGGCTTTTTAGCAATTTCAGGTTTCTCCCAGGTTACTTTAGGCTTACGCCTTTCTCCTGCGCTTTGCATAAACCGTGTACGAGACACCAAGAATGATGATTTTGAAATTTCGAACAATGGTTCAGGTGCACGTTTTGCCTTTGGACCAACGGTTGATTTCAAATTCGGCGATAATTACGCGTTCTCAACGGGAGCGTGGTATATGAGCACAAGAACAGGTCTTACATTTAAAAATACAGCTCCTTCAATGAATTATACTTACAAGGAAATTGTCAGCCTTCAATCTATTCAAATACCAATTACGTTCAAGGCATATACCAATGAAATTGCTACCAATATGAAGTTGTACTTTCAGTTAGGCGGTTTGGCTTCCATTAATTTCTATGAGAAATTCAAAGAGTCTGATCCGAGTACCTCAGGAGATTATGATTCTAAATACAATGTGTTTAATGTGTCTTTATATGTTGGCGCAGGCGTACAGTATAAATTGGGTGAATCAAATGCATTATTCGGCGGTCTTTACTACAACCGTGGTTTAATGAACCAGTTTGATAATTCATCTATTTCAGGTACAAACTTTAAGCTTAAAGACAATGCTAAATACAATACAGATCTTGTTGGTCTGGAAGTAGGCGTTACTTTCTAAGCATCTATTCCATATTCATAAAAAAGAGGAGCGCAAGAGCTCCTCTTTTTTGTTTAACGCATTTCATACCATTCGTAGGTTACTTTGTCCTTCCAACATAAGGCATTGCCGACTTGCAGCTGAATGCTTTTTATTTTATTTATTTTCTCTGCTTGTCCCTGGAAATATTTTACAGCGTCATCCCTGTTTTTTATATAGCGATCTATGAATACGCCGCCTTCCAGCACCGATGCTGCCATCTGGTAGGAAGCTGCTGTTGAATCAATCATATGCATTTCCATGGCCGAATAAGGTGCACGCAACAAAAACTTCTGAAATGCCCCGACCCAGCTGTACTGCATATTGATTTTTACCATCAACGGATATTTTGAGGCTGGCACCTGAACAGTATCATTTATATTCCGCTCTTCAGTAAAAACTTTTCTGAAATCTCTTTGCATCCGAACGTTAAAGCTTTTGAACAATATGAGCTCTTCTTTCCCGCATGAAAATTCCTGCGTGCTATAATACCGATTGTACAGAATTTTCTTCAGCTGGGTATCATTAAAAAAATTGTAATGCTGATCAATGCTGTTTATACTGTACAATACATATTCCGGAGCTTTGTTACCATTATACATAGCCGCATTCAGCAGGTCCAGCTTTTCGGTATAGGCCTGATAGCTTTGTAGTACCGGCCGCGGCACATAATTCATACCGTTCACGATCGGCAAAGAACTCTCCCAGGGAATAACATCTACCGATGCATTACCGATTACTTCTTTTATATAGGGTGGCAGTTCTCTTTTAGAAATCTGCTTGCTATAATCGGGTCGTTGAAAAACTGAATACACATAAACAGGAAACGCCGCTATCTTTTTGAATGGATAAAAATAATCTTTAAATGAAATGGTAATACCAACGCTTATCAACCACAGTACAATTACCGTCCACTGCATGAAAGCCAGCCGGTACGCGCTCATGTACATGCATACAATAATAAACGGTGGTGCACAGTAAAAAAAATCTTTCAGGTGCTCAATATCTGCGCGCACGTATGATTGTTTGAATACAACAAATAACAACAGTATAAACATACTGCCCAGTATTTTTTGTGCGGTGTTGTTGTATTTGAATTCTTTCAGGATCAATACCGGCATGCTGAAAAAAACAATGAGTATAACACCAGCCAACGCGTTCTCCCAAAAAGATTGCGGATAAAGATATACGGCATCGCTGTATCCCAGAACCAGTTCCAGTCCGGTTGTTACATAGCTGCCAAGCCTTACTGGCAGTAATATTGAAAAGACGAGCACAGAAGCGACCAGACAGCAGAGTGTGATACACGCTCGTTTGATGCTTATTATTTCTGCTCTGTTCAAGTACACGATGTATAGAATAAAGACCAGCATACTTACAAAAGCCAGGTTGAATTTGATATAAAAAATAAGCGTTGTAAGCAGGATTGCCTGCAACAACAACAGCCATTTCTTTTCGTGTTTGTATTGATTAAGATAGAGTATTACCAACAGCTGCAGCGTAAAGACAAGCGATAACAGCATGGCCTGTTTATAGAAGAAGCACGTTGCCAGAATCACTGTTGCCCTGCGCCAGGTAAATGCTTGTTTAAGGATTTTATACATGATGTAAACAAAAGAACCGGCAACGTACAGGTCAAAAAGCAGCAGTATCCACGCAGTGCTGCTGCCGGTAATTACACGGGTTGATAAAAACGAGAGCGGACCATACGTAAAAATTATTTCTTCACCCCAAATGCGCTGTTGCTCCCAGCCCTGGCTCAAGGAGAGCATCCACGAAATATCAACGGACGTGAAATCTGCGGGCAGATCAATATTGGAAATGAACTGCAGCGGCCAGATACACGAAAGCGCCATGCAGGCAAGAATAATTTCCTTATGTTTTAATACAGATAAAATTCTTTTGTCTGAAAGAACCGGCATATAAAAAAGTTAGTATATATCAATCTACTACATTAACATCAAAAATCATTTCCTGCTGGAATAAAATTGATGACGGATTTTCGGATTTGTTGCTGAAGGCTATCACTTCAAGGGTTCATCATTATTGGTCTTCGTCTCCTGATCCAATCAAACCCCTGGAGGGTTTTAGCTCTGGCAAGGTGTAAAACAAAAAGGGTCACACATATCTGCATGACCCTTTTTGTTTATTCTAATAAGTGAATTTTATTTTTCGTTGCTGATATAATCTTCACTTCTGTAATCCTCTGTAGTTGCTTCGCTTTCCATGTCAATATTCTGCGAACCTTCATCCAGGAATTTGAATTCTGTTAAACCCAGTGATGAATCTGTGCGCAGCTTCACCCAACGGAAATACTTTAAGAACCATTTTGTTCTCTTGGAAATAAATCCTGTAGTGAAATAAGCATAAATGTATGGATGCAGCACCAGCGTAATGTTTTTTTCATTCTGCTTGGTGATGATGTAGTCCAGTTTATGCTCAATCTGATCTGTGATTGCGATACTAGCACTGATCTTACCGGTTCCGTTACATGTAGGACAAACTTCCATTGTGATGAGGTTTGTCTGTGGGCGTACACGTTCTCTGGTGATCTGCATCAAACCGAATTTAGATAATGGAAGAATGACGTTTTTAGAACGGTCATCTTTCATTTCTAATTTCATACGTTCGTATATTACTTTACGGTTATCGAGATTCTTCATATCGATAAAATCCACAACAATAATACCGCCCATATCTCTCAGCCTTAACTGGCGCGCTACTTCGCGGCAGGCTTCAAGGTTTGTATGCAGCGCTGTTTCTTCCTGACTGGTTTCGTTATTTGATTTATTGCCGCTGTTCACATCAATCACGTGTAGTGCTTCGGTGTGTTCAATGATCAGATAACCGCCGCCGGATAAACTTACAGACTTACCAAATAAGGTCTTCAGTTGTTTCTCAACACCTGTAGATTCAAACATTTTGGTTTTGCCCTGATATAATTTCACCAGACGCTCTTTGTCAGGAGCAATGTTTTTAATGTATGAGCGAAGATCATCATACAATTCTTTCGTATCTACGTTGATGCTGTCGAAACTTTCGTTCAGCATATCACGCAGAATAGAAGAGGTACGATCCAGTTCACCAATGATCAGGTCTCTTGGTCTTGCTTTTTTAAGAATTGCAATACCGTCTTCCCAGGTTTTTACCAGATTGCGAAGATCCTTATCCAGTTCAGCAACTTCTTTGTTTGAAGCAACCGTACGGATGATTACACCAAAGTTTTCAGGGCGGATGGATGAAATCAACCGCACCAGACGCTGGCGTTCTTCTTTATCAGTAATTTTTTTGGATACAGAAACTACATTGGAGAAAGGTACTAAAACCAAATAACGACCAGCCAGTGAAATTTCACAGGAAAGTCTTGGGCCTTTCGTCGAAATAGGTTCTTTTACAACCTGAACCAGAATCGGAGTTCCTTTATCGAGTACCTGACTTACTTTACCATCTTTTTTTATTTCCGCTTCTAACTCAAACTTTTTGAGTAAAGCCGGGGTGGACGCTGAGGTAATTGCAGCCTTTGTAAATTTGGTCAGGGATTTAACCTTCGGACCAAGATCAAAGTAATGCAAAAAAGCGTCCTTTTCATACCCAACATCTATGAAAGCAGCATTCAACCCGGGCACGACTTTACGTACTGTACCCAGATAGATATCACCTACATTAAATTTACGGGCATGATCCTCAAACTGGTATTCGACAAGCCTTTTATCATTGATTAAGGCTATACGATCTCCCGTTTGAGACGAACTTATAAATAATTCGTTGCTCAACTCGCTACTTGTTAAATGTAAAAGGTCCTAAAATAGGAATAAGCCGGAATCTGAGAGAGACCAGCTTTTCTTTATAAAATATAAACGTAAGAAGAGATTACTTCTTCTTATGTCTGTTTTTTCTTAGACGTTTTTTTCTTTTGTGCGTAGCAATCTTGTGTCTTTTTCTTTTTTTACCGCAAGGCATAATCGTAATCGTTTAAATGTAAATAATAATTTTAATTTGAGTCTTTTAAGTAGCTTTCAAGTATTGCCTGAAATTCCGGATCGTTATCCAATCCCTTTGCTAATTTAAAATATTGGTTCGCTTTCGCTTTGTTTCCTAATTCAAGGTAGCTTACTCCCAGATAGAATGTTCCCGAAGCATGCTTAGGGTTCACTTCAATCAATGTTTTAAAGCGCTGTGCTGCCTTATCGTATTGTCCGGACTGCATCGACAAATATCCAAGATTGAATAAAGCCGTTTCGTTTGCCGGATCTTTTTCAACCACTTCCCGCAGAATTTTAATTCCTTCCATCGGGTTAGATGTAGTCACATACGTCATGGCAAGTTTCGATTTCGTATCCAGATTCCCGCCGTTCAATTCAAGTGCCTTTTTATAATAAAGCCTTGACTTGTCCATGTAAGCAGGTTTATCGTTTACCGAAACCAGATCAGCCGCCTGCATGTAAGCATCGCCTGCAGCAACCAGTGTTTTCTCTGTTGGCGCTAAGATTGCAATTTCAGCAGAATACTTAGCAACGCTGTCGTATTGGTGAAATTTTGTGTAATAGGCCAAAATCGAGTCTGCAAAGATACGCTTTTTTTCTTTATCCGAAACTGAATAATAATTCTTTGTGAAATCCTGGATCTTTTTTTGGTCATCCGCACCGGGTTTGTGCGTATGCTTTTCAGCCATTAACCTGCCTATTTCATTTAAAGAATCAGCACCTGAAGTTGTTGTTTTACCTCCCTGTACCTTTTCTTTTTCTTCTTTTTTATTGTGTACCAGAACTTTAGGTAAACTGAACACAATACCAATCCCAACAACGGCAATTAAAACGGCGATTACTTGCTTTTTTTGCATGATTTAAGAAAAGAAAGAGCCTGCATGAACATACAGGCTCAACTTATTTTATTTCGTTAAGGGCTTGAATACTAGTCAACCTCTTCATCCACATTGCTGTATTTCTCAGCCATTACCTTTACTTTTTTGCTTGATTTGATTTTCTCAACGAAAACCTTAGCAGGCTTAAAGCTAGGAATGTAGTGCTCATCAATGATGATTGCCGTGTTTTTAGAGATGTTACGTGCTACTTTGCGAGCGCGTTTTTTGTTAATAAAGCTGCCAAAACCTCTTACATAAATGTTGTGGCCCTCAGACATAGAGTCTTTTACTACCTTAAAGAACGCCTCAACTGTTGTTGTAACATCAGCTTTGTCGATTCCTGTTTTTTCTGCGATTTCGTTAATTACGTCTGCCTTCGTCATTACTCTATATTTATTAATAATTATATGATACTTAATATGTTCAAAAATAGCTTACAAATTTAGGGTACTATTCGTTAATAAAAAATATATTTACTGAATTAATCCTACATAATTTTGTGTAACATAAGTGGTTGAGGAACACACACCTATGGTGACAACACCAGATATTGAGAAAAAGTTTTCTAAAACACTGATTAATTGGTATTTAAAAAACAAAAGGGAACTCCCCTGGCGGGAAACCCAGGATCCGTATCCCATATGGCTCTCTGAAATTATTTTACAACAGACCCGTGTTCAGCAGGGAATGTCTTACTATTTTTCCTTTCTGGAGCAGTTTCCGACCATTAACCATCTGGCAAATGCCTCCGAAAAGGAAGTTTTATCGCTCTGGCAAGGTCTCGGTTATTACTCCCGGGCCCGAAATTTACACAAAACCGCCCGTATTATAATTACCGATTTTAACGGAGCTTTCCCGAATACATATAAAAGCCTGCTTGAATTAAAAGGCGTTGGGCCATACACAGCTGCTGCCATTGCTTCCTTTGCCTTTAAAGAACAGGTAGCCGTGGTCGACGGCAATGTGTACCGCGTACTGGCCCGTATCTTTGGTATCTATGAAGATATTATGCTGAATACCAGCAAAAAAACTTTTTATGAGCTGGCGCAAAGGCTTATTCCTAAAAAGGATCCTGATATTTATAACCAGGCCATCATGGAATTCGGTGCGCTCTATTGCACGCCTGCCAACCCGGATTGCCCCGCCTGTATCTTCAACCAGATCTGTGTAGCAAACAAAACCGGCGATCAGTCTGTTCTTCCGGTAAAAAGTAAAGCGAAAGCAAAGCAGGAACGTTACCTGCATTACTTCATGATCCGCTGCGGAAATTTTGTGCTCATGAAAGAGCGTGGACCAAATGATATCTGGCAGGGCTTGTATGAATTTTTGTTGGTCGAATCCAAAACACCTGTTTCATTTACTGAGGTGTTGAAACTGGCAAAGGGAATTCCGAAGAAAAATATCACGGCTGAATTTGCTTCACCTAAACATGTTTTAAGTCACCAAATATTACATGCCCGCTTTTATACGGTTGAAGTTGAAAAAGCTGAATTTGAAAAATTAAAAGTGCAGTACAATCTTGAAAAAATCGCACTGGAAGACCTTCCTGCAACGCCCAAGCCTGTTTTGATTTCCAGGTATTTGAAGGCTCATAAATTTTGACTACCTTTATTATAATATAATAAAATTTTTCAACAGCTAAAACAATTTAAATTATTCATCATGGCAGGAATTAACAAAGTAATTCTGGTAGGAAATCTTGGAAAAGATCCTGAAGTACGTGCAATTAGCACCGATCGTAAAGTGGCAAATTTTTCGCTTGCTACTACTGAATCTTACAAAAACAAAAGCGGCGAACGCGTAGACCAGACTGAGTGGCACAACGTAGTTTTTTACGGCCCGATTGCAGATGTAATTGAACGTTACCTTCGTAAAGGAAGTCAGATTTATGTGGAAGGTAAAATCCGTACACGTTCGTATGACGACAAAGACGGAGTTAAAAAGTACATCACTGAAATTATTGGTGATACGATGACTATGCTAGGAAGTAGAGGTTCTTCTGATTCTCAGGGATCTTCTTCCGGCTCATCTGCTTCATCACAATCATCACCTGTAATGGAAAGCGCAGGCTCATTCGAACCACAGTCAAGTGGTGCTGATGACCTTCCTTTCTAATGTTTCACTAAAAGAATTGTTTGTTGGAACGATCCGCTGATCCTTACCCCGTTTGTAATTTAACTATATCACCCTCAACAGCTGCTATAGTTACTGCATAGGCAATTCTAAAGCCTGTTGCTGGCATTACGCCTGCAACAGGCTTTCTTATTTTACATTACATTCTATTTATAAAGTTTTATGTCCGAAGGGAGTAAACAGAACAAAAAAGGAACTGATTCATTTTCGAAATATGTCCGCAAGCTGTTTGGTATTGCTGAAATTACCGATAGCCAGCGCGAATACATCGAAAAGCTGGAACGTGAATTAGAATCTGCCAAAGGTAAACTCAGCACCCGCGAAGAAAAAGAAATGATCCGCGGTCTGGTTAAGTTTGGCAACATCATGGTGAAGCAGATTATGTGTCCGCGCATGGATATGGCTGCCGTTGATATTGCTCTCAATTATCAGGAACTGCAGGAATACATCAGCACTTGTGGTTTCTCCAGGATTCCGGTATATAAAGAATCTGCAGATAAAATTGAAGGCGTTTTAAATATTAAAGATCTTTTTCCGTTTTATAACAAGCCCAGCGATTTCAATTGGCAGCAACTGATCCGCAGTGTTGAATTCATTCCTGAAACAAAACTGATCGAAGAGCTGCTGCGCGAATTTCAATTGAAGCATTTGCACATGGCTATTGTGGTAGATGAGTATGGCGGTACAGCCGGATTGATCACCATGGAAGATGTGATTGAAGAAATCGTTGGTGATATTCACGACGAATATGATGACGATGAGAAACCTTATGCAAAGCTAAGCGACAACAGTTATCTCTTTGAAGGGAAAATTTCGCTGGTAGATTTCTATAAAGCCATCAATCTGCAAAATGATGATGTGTTCAACGAAGTGAAAGGTGAAAGCGAAACATTGGGCGGTATGCTGCTGAACATCAATTCAGATATGCCGCGTCTTGGCGACGAGATCACGTATGAAGGGTATGTGTTCAAGATTGATGCTGTAAACAGCAAACGTATTTTACGTGTTAAAGTAATTGTTCCAGAAAATTCAGAAAATGAAAAGTAATTTATTTGTTTCAGTAATTATCAGCTTACTTGTTCTTGTATCGGCTTGCAGCAGCGAAGAAACTGCCTTCATGCCAAAACCAAAAGGCTACAACAAAATTGATTTGCCTGCACACAGCTACGATACGCTTAGCGGCGACTATCCATATACCTTCGAATATTCTTCCCTGGCGAAGATTATGCCTGATACCTCCAAGACCGCTGAGCCTTACTGGATCGACATTTATTATCCTGAATTCAGAGCCAACATCCAGATCACCTATAAAAAGACAAACAACAATCTTAAAACGATTGAAGAATACATCAAGGATTCTCATACACTGGCAAACAAGCACAATGTAAAAGCATATGCGATTGATGAACTGATCACAGATAACAAAAACGGTTATGCTGTGAAAGTGTTTGAACTGAGCGGTGATGTACCGAGCCAGGTTCAGTTTCACGCAACTGATACAACAAAAAATTTCCTGCGTGGTGCTGTATACTTCAGAACATCTACCAAGAACGATTCACTGGCTCCAGTGATCAAGTATATGAAAGAAGATGTCATGCACCTTATAGAAACACTAAAATTCAAATAACCAAAAAATAAATTCCAAATAGCAAAAAACAAATTCCAAACGGATGAGGATTTCAGATATTCTTATTCCGTTTGGAATTTGTTTTTTGTAATTTGTTATTTTAATAAATCATGTCAACAATTTTAGATACGAAAATTGAGTTTCTAAAGGGCATTGGTCCGCAAAAGTCTGCATTGCTCAATACCGAGCTGCGGATTTTTACTTTTGAAGACCTGCTTTATTACTATCCGTTCCGGCACGAGGATAGAAGTAAAATCTATTCCATCAAAGACATTCACGAAGACCTGCCTTATATACAGGTACGCGGCCGCATTACCGGCATTTCCAGTCAGGGTGTAGGGCCAAAGAAACGATTGATCGCCTATGTACAGGATGATACAGGCATTCTGGAACTTGTGTGGTTTCAGGGGGGAGCATGGATCGAAAAAAATATTCAGCCCAATGCCATTTATGTAGTCTTTGGGAAACCCAATCTTTACGGACGTAAGCTGAATGTGGTGCACCCAGAGATGGAACTGTATTCCGAAGAAAATACAGAGAAAGGTTTACAGCCTGTTTACAACGTTACCGAAAAGTTAAAGGCACGCGGTATCGATAGCAAAGCCATTTCAAAATTAACCGAACGGCTGGTTAAAGAAATCGCATCTAAACTTCCTGAGATATTACCTGCTGCCATTATCGATCAGTACAAGCTGATCTCACGGGCACAGGCCATGGAATGGATTCACCTGCCGCCTAACACCAATGCGCTCGAAAAAGCAAAAGCACGGCTGAAATTTGAAGAACTGTTTTTAATACAGATTAAACTGCTGCACCAACGCACCTATAGAAAAGTACATTACAAAGGTTTTGTCTTCAATCACATTCCTACGCTGAATGTTTTTTACAAAGAACACTTACCTTTTGACCTTACCAATGCGCAGAAGCGTGTCGTTAAAGAAATTTACAAAGACGTATGCTCGGGCAAACAGATGAACCGCTTGCTGCAGGGCGATGTGGGAAGCGGAAAAACCATTGTAGGTTTTTTATGTATGCTCATGGCCATTGATAATGGCTACCAGGCTTGTCTGATCGCACCTACCGAAATTCTGGCGGCGCAACATTACGAAGGACTGAAAGTGCTGGCAGATAAAGTTGGTTTGACAGTTGCCAAACTTACCGGCTCCTCCAAAAAGAAAGAGCGCGATGTTATTCACCGCGACCTACTTGATGGCAGTCTGAAAATATTAATCGGTACACACGCCATTCTTGAAGACATTGTGCAGTTTAAACAACTAGGGATCTGCATCATTGATGAGCAGCACCGTTTTGGTGTGGCGCAGCGTGCCAAGCTCTGGAAAAAGAATGCAGATACTCCGCCGCATGTGTTAGTGATGACAGCCACGCCTATCCCACGTACGCTGGCGATGACGCTTTACGGCGATCTCGATATTTCAGTCATAGATCAAATGCCAGCCGGCAGAAAGCCGATTGCCACTTCACATAAATACGACAAAGACCGTTTGCTTGTATTCGGCTTCATTCGCAAGCAGATCCAGGAAGGCCGACAGGTATATATTGTTTATCCGCTGATTGAAGAATCTGAAAAGCTGGACCTGAAAGATCTGATGGATGGCTTTGAAAGCATCAACCGTGCGTTTCCCGAGTATCCGATCAGTATTGTACACGGGCGTATGAAACCGGCAGACAAGGATTTTGAAATGCAGCGTTTTGTAAAAGGCGAAACCAAGATCATGGTTGCTACAACCGTTATTGAAGTTGGTGTAAACGTGCCCAATGCCAGTGTAATGGTAATTGAAAATGCTGAGCGCTTCGGCCTTTCGCAACTGCACCAGCTGCGCGGTCGCGTGGGTCGTGGCGCAGATCAATCATACTGCGTGCTGATGACGAGTCATAAACTTTCTACCAATACCAAAACGCGGATCGAAACAATGGTACGCACCACCAACGGTTTTGAAATTGCTGATGTAGACCTGAAACTCCGCGGCCCCGGCGACCTGGCAGGTACACAACAAAGCGGCGTATTGGATCTGCGTCTTGCTGATCTGGCACAGGACTCACAAACCCTGCAATTGAGCCGTCAATCGGCCATGGATCTGCTGGATTCGGATCCGGATCTGTTAAAGCCTGAGAATCGGATGCTACGCAGTTATATGGAATCCAAGAGCCGCAATAGTAAAGAGTGGAGCCGGATAAGCTAGAATTGCCTAACGCGGAAGGCCCAAAGCTAAAAGCTTTGAGCTGTATTTTTTAGCATTCAATTAAGGATACATGATATTATATGAATAAACGTCATTTTATTTCCATCTTCTTTTTCTTACTAACCAGTCTGGCTGCAACGGCGCAGACTACTTATAAAAACATTGTGCTGGAAGGCGGCGGTATTCGTGGTTTTGCTTACATCGGTGCTTATGAAGTACTCGACAGTCTGCAGATTTTAAAGTCGGTAGAGCGCGTCGGAGGAAGTTCTGCAGGCGCCATACAGGCAGCATTGCTTGCTGTGGGATACACTCCGGCAGAGATGCAGGAAATTGCAAAAACAATTCCTCTTAAAAAATTCAATGACGGCGGCTGGTCTGTAATCGGCGGTACAAGAAGATTGCGTAAACAATTTGGCTGGTATAAAGGCGATGCTTTTACGGAATGGATCGGTGAATTGATTGCTAAAAAAACAGGCTCCGCAACTACAACATTTGCGGAGCTGCATGCACAGAAGGATCCAAAAGGGTATAAAGATCTGTATGTAACCGGGACAGATCTAACCTATCAATGCCTCCGTATCTTTTCCTATGAGCAATATCCGGATATGAGTATCCGTGATGCGGTGCGTATTTCCATGTCTATTCCTTTATATTACAAACCGGTTTTAATGGATGATGCCGGAAAGGTTCATTTTACTCAACCATCCTCAGGAAAGCCGCTGCATATGATGGTCGATGGGGGTGTGTTGTCTAATTACCCCATTCACATGTTTGATTCAACCAAATACACGGCAGGATTTGATTCCGTCAACAAATATTATTTAAACGCGGAAACACTGGGCATTCTGCTGGAGCGTTCCGACCAGATCAAATACAATGTTGAAAATACCGGTGTTGCGGCCATGCACATTACTAAGATGGATCAGTTTGCATCGGCCTTATATTTTACACTGGTAGACAAACCCAATCCTGAGCTTTCACAAGTATCGACCATTAAGAGAACAATCAGTATAGACAACCTGAACCTCTCTCCCCGTGTGCGAAAGCTGGATTCCGAAACCGTTGACGCCTTGATCGCGAGCGGGCGTGCAGGCGCATTGATTTTTTTTAAGCGGGAATAATTTGTTTGTATGCAATAGCTATAAAACAAAAAATCCCGCCTGGGGAGCGGGACCTTTTTACTATAACAACTAAAACCAAATTATTTTGTAGCAAGAATAAACAATGCAACGTGGCCTATTTTATCTGCGCTGTTGTATTTGTTTACTTTAATGTCTACTGCATATTCGCCAGCAGATGGTGGCTGGTAAGAAACAACTGCAGAGTTTTTAAACTCACTGTCTTCAGATACTTTTACCCAGCTGCCGTTTTCGTTTTTATAAACAACCAACGAGATGTCTGCAATGTTTTCATCGCCTAGCCCTGCAAATACATAGGTTAGCGAGTTTGTCAGGTCAATCATTGTGTAGTTATCATCCAATGCGAAATCAAATTCAGCTTTTGTAATGATCGCTTTGTTGTCGTATTTCTTTTCAATTTCTTTTACAAACTCCAATCCTTTTTCCATAATGGGTTTGATGGAAGTTGAAGTTTGTGCATTCGTAAGCATTGTTGCGCCAAAAAGAATTGCAACGGAGAGGATAAATTTTTTCATTGTATTTAAGGGTTAAAATGGGGGTTTGAAAATGTTAAACTAAAATTAGTTGTTTGAACGTTTATGCCACGAAATGGTTTCATCTTCAGGATTAAAGACTCAAAATATTTTTTACCAGCCTCTGAAAACAAAAGCCAGGCGGCTTTTACCGTCTGGCTTTTGTTTTTATTATTTACAAGAAATACTGTACGCGCTATGATTGCTGCTGTTGCTGAGGCTCTGTTGTTGGCTGCTTTACCGTTTCCTTTTCAGGGAAAAAACGTTTCTGGTAAATCAATATGATTGCCACACCTACAAAGATGGATGCATCCGCAAAGTTAAAGATCGGCCACAACGGATAATAACTGCCGCCGAACACCGGCACCCAATCAGGAATCAGGCAATTGCAGATATCTACATAAAACATATCGATTACGCGGCCATGAAACCAAAGCATAGGTGCATTTGAAGTCGGCAGGTCAAGGAACACGCCATAGAACGTACTGTCTACCACATTACCCATGGCACCGCCTAATATTAAAGCAATGCTCCACAGAAATCCAGGATGCATGTTCTTCTTAGCCATAGCATACAGATAATAGCTGATACCAACCATTGCCAGCAAGCGGAACAGACTTAATACCAGTTTGCCGTAATCGCCTGCAAGCTTAATGCCGAATGCCATTCCTTCATTCGTAATATAATGAAGTTTGAACCAGTTGCCCAGGCGGAGATCCGGATGTTCGTAGCCTTCAAATGGAAATGTATTAAACACCCAGAGTTTAATGATCTGATCAAGCAGGATGATTCCTATCGTCAGCAAAAAGTATTTGGTATAGCGCATATTATTCGTGTAAAAGTGTAGAGTGTAAAGTGTAAGCTCTTACACTTTACACTCTACACTTTATACTGATTTTATTTTTCTATTTTCATGATAAGCGTCTGCTCATCCATTTCTACTTCTTTACCATCGGCAAGTTTTTCAACCAGCTCCAGCGAGAAGGCTTGTGTTTCTGTGCAGATGTATTCCTGGTTTGAACTTAATGCATTATTGATAAGTTCATCCACCTTCTGGATCGTGATGCGGATCTTGTCCTGTACTTCAAGACCCATGTCTTTACGAAGGTTCTGCACACGGTTTACTACATCACGCGCGATACCTTCCTTACGTAACTCATCAGTCAGCGTAATATCAAGCGCTACCGTAATACCACTTTCAGAAGCAACTGACCAGCCCGGGATATCCTGAGAACGGATCTCTACATCTTCAGCAGTGATTGGAATAACAGTTCCGTCAGCAAGTTTCAGATCGAATGTACCGCGTTCAATCGCTGTGATGTCGGCCGCCTGCAGCTCAGCAATCGCATTGCCAATCTCTTTCAGCTTCGCGCCATATTCTTTTCCTAACTTCTTGAAGTTTGGTTTGATTGTTTTAACAACCACGCCTGAAGTATCTTCAATGTATTCAACCGCTTTAATGTTCACTTCATTCTTGATCAGATCTTCCACAGCCTGGATTTGTGTTTTCATCTTCGGCTGAAGAATCGGGATCAGGATACGAGACAACGGCTGACGTACTTTAATCGTCTGTGCTTTACGGATCGAGTGCACCAGTGAAGAAACGCGCTGAGCAAGGTTCATGCGCTCTTCCAGTTCAACATCCAGATACCCATCCACTACTCTAGGGAAGTCTGCCAGGTGTACGGATTCTACGTTGTTCTTCTTGCTTACATCATTCAGGTCACGGAACAATTTATCCATGTAAAACGGAGCAATCGGTGCACCTAGTTTTGCAACCGTTTCCAGACAAGTATATAGTGTCTGGTAAGCCGCGGTTTTATCTGCATTGTATTCACCTTTCCAGAAACGTTTTCTGTTCAGACGTACATACCAGTTACTTAAATCGTCTACTACGAAATCCTGGATTGCACGGCCCGCTCTTGTCGGTTCGTAATCTGCATATGAACTCTCTACTTCTTTCACCAGCGACTGTAGCTTGGATAAGATCCAGCGGTCGCTCTCGGTACGGTTTCGCAGATCGATATCAGCTTCTGCATACGTGAAGTTGTCAAGATTTGCATAAAGAGCAAAGAATGAATAAGTATTCTGAAGTGTACCGAAGAAACGACGCTGCACTTCTGTAATTCCATCCAGGTTAAATTTCAGGTTGTCCCACGGCGGTGCATTGGTGATCATGTACCAACGTGTTGCGTCAGGGCCATATTTATCAATGGTTTCAAACGGGTTTACCACGTTGCCTACACGTTTAGACATTTTGTTTCCGTTCTTATCCAATACCAATCCGTTCGCGATTACATTTTTAAATGCAACCTTATCGTAGAGCATGCCTGAGATTGCGTGCAGTGTAAAGAACCAGCCACGTGTCTGATCTACACCTTCAGCAATGAAGTCTGCCGGATAGTTGTTGTCGAATATTTCTTTGTTCTCGAATGGATAGTGCCATTGTGCGTAAGGCATCGCACCTGAATCGAACCACACGTCGATCAGATCCAGCTCACGTTTCATCGGCTTGCCGGAATCACTTACCAGAACAATATTGTCTACATAGGGTCTGTGCAGATCTTTAATATCTGTTGCTGTTTCGATGCCGGCCTTCTGTGCTTTTGCGATCTCAGCTTTTAACTCTTCGATTGAACCGATGCATTTTTCTTCTGCACCATCTTCTGTACGCCAGATTGGAAGTGGTGTGCCCCAATAGCGCGAACGCGAAAGGTTCCAGTCAACCAGGTTTTCCAGCCAGTTTCCGAAACGGCCTGTACCAGTAGATTCCGGTTTCCAGTTGATGGTTTTATTCAGTTCAACCAAACGATCTTTTTTTGCTGTTGTTTTGATAAACCAGGAGTCAAGCGGATAGTACAATACCGGCTTATCTGTTCTCCAGCAATGCGGATACGTGTGTTCGTATTTCTCTACTTTAAATGCACGGTTCGCTTCTTTCAGCTTAATGGAAATACGTTCATCTACGCTTAAGTATTTATCACGGCCTTGTTTGGCACGCTCGGCTTCTTTTTCTTCTTCCGTTAAATAAGCTTCCTTCACATATTCACCGGCGTAGTCTGTAACCTCGCTGGTAAAGCGGCCGCGCTTATCAACCAATGGATATTCATTACCACGATCATCTTTGGTTACGATGGATGGAATGCCGGCAATTTTTGCAACGCGCGCATCGTCTGCACCAAACGTTGGCGCTATGTGTACGATACCAGTACCGTCTTCTGTACTTACGAAATCACCAGCAATCACGCGGAATGCAGGTACATCCGGCTGCAGGTACGGCATTAGTTGTTCGTATTCAATGCCTACTAAATCTTTTCCTTTGAATTCAGCTTGAATTTTAAACGGAATAACTTTATCTCCTGCTTTGTAATCTGCAAGCGCGATATCCTTTGCTTTGTCAGAGAAATATTTCCCAACCAATGCTTTCGCTAAAATTACACGCACAGGTAATTGTGTGTATGGATTGAATGTTTCAACCAATACATAATCAATGTTCTCTCCCACTGCCAATGCACTGTTTGATGGAAGCGTCCATGGAGTTGTTGTCCAGGCAAGGAAGAAGGTATCGCCTTTGAAAGCTGCAAGATCAATTTTAGCATTTGGCTTTACTTTGAACTGTGCGACAATTGTTGTATCCTTTACATCTTTATACGTGCCCGGCTGGTTTAATTCGTGCGAACTTAAACCAGTACCCGCTGCAGGCGAGTATGGCTGTATGGTATAGCCTTTATATAAAAGATCTTTTTTATAAAACTCTTTCAGCAAATGCCATACAGACTCAATGTAATTATTGTCGAATGTGATATACGGGTTTTGAAGATCTACCCAGTAGCCCATCTTCACAGTAAGGTCGTCCCACTGTGATTTGTATTTCATTACAGCTTCGCGGCATTTCTGATTGTATTGCTCAACGGTAATTTTTTTACCGATATCATCTTTTGTAATACCAAGTTCTTTTTCAACCTGCAGCTCAACAGGCAAGCCGTGTGTATCCCAGCCGCCTTTACGCTTTACCTGGAAACCCTGCATGGTTTTAAAACGGCAGAAAATATCTTTCACCGTACGACCCATTACGTGGTGTATCCCAGGCGTACCGTTGGCTGAAGGCGGGCCTTCATAAAACGTGAACGTTGGTTTGCCCGCTCTTGTATCTACTGATTTTTCAAATATTTTTTTATCATTCCAGAACTGCTGTATTTCTTTTCCTACTTCAGACAGTTCGGTTTTCTTTTCGCTATACTTCACGGTATTAGTCGTTTCTTGGTGTTTTAACTTCTAAACGCTGAAGATCGATTTCTACGTCGTCATCTTCAGTGTGTATTTTTTCGTGTTTATCCTTAATGATCGGATACAGGTTAATTTTTTCTCCTTTGCTGAATGTAAGCAACAATGATGGTAGTACAATCAGGTTGGTGAACATGGCAAAGAACAACGTTAATGATGTTAATACACCCAATGCAATTGTCCCGCCGAAATCAGAGAAGGAGAATATCAGGAATCCGCAGAACAATACAATCGATGTATAGATCATACTCACACCTTCTTCTTCCAGTGATTTTACAACGGCCTGCATCACGCTGCCATGGTAGTGTTTCAGTTCCTGCTTGAATTTACTTAGGTAGTGTATCGTACTATCGATCGAGATACCGAATGAAATACCAAAGATCAACGCGGTACTTGGCTTCAATGGAATATTGAACAAGCCCATGATACCAGCCGTCATAAGAATTGGAATCATGTTCGGGATCAACGAAATCAGAATGATCTTCGGGTTTGTGAAGATGAATGCCATCATCAATGAAATCAGCGCAAACGCCCACACCAGAGATTCTGAAAGGTCATCGATCAGGTATTGGTTTCCTTTTAAGAACAATAATGTTGTACCGGTAATGTGTACTTCTTGTGTGCTATCGGGGAAGATTTCTTTTGTTTTCGGACGAATATTATTTTCAACCAATTCTTTCATTTTCTCTGTACCAATATCGGCAACCTTACAGGTAAAGCGTACATAGCGGCCTGTAGAATCAACAAACGAACGCATAAGCTTGTCTTCCTTTGCATCATTCGTTTTCATGAAAGATGAAAGCGAAACCATTTCCTGCTTGCTTGGTACTTCATAAAATTCCGGATGGCCGTTGTAATACGCCTGGCGCGCTCCTTTCACGATATTCAATACAGATAAGGGCGGAGAAACGTTGTTCAGTGATTTTAAGTAAGATTCCAGTTCATCCAGTTTTTTCATGTTGGATGGAATCCGGATACCTTTCTTCTTACCAAGATCCACAACAATTTCCAGCGGCATTACACCTTTGAAATGCTGTTCGAAAAAGGCAAGATCACTTTTAACACCACTGCTTTTCGGAAGATCATCTACCATGTAGGATACTACCTGAATACGGTAGATCCCTACCACGGAAATAGCAATCAATAAAGCAGTAATAATGTAAACAACCGAACGGTAACGCAGCACCACGTATTGCAGCATGTTGTTCACGCGTCTTAAGAAGCGCAGATCCAGGTGCTTCAGTTGTTTGTCGTTCGGAGCAGGCAGGTAACACAACAACGTTGGAATAACAACCAGTGAGATCACAAATGTTGCCGCACTGATCAACCCTGCAACCAAACCAAATTCTTTTATGATGATGATGTTGGTGAAATACAACACAAGGAAACCAACGGCAGTGTTCATGTTTGTCATAAAGGTCAGGAAGCCGATCTTCTGTACAATTCTGCTGATGGCTTTAATTTTATTGCCGTGCTTGCGGTATTCCTGGTGGTACTTGTTGTACATGTAAATACAGTTTGGAATACCGATTACAATGATCAGCGCCGGCAGCATCCCTGTCAGCAAGGTAATCTTATAACCCAGCAATACAATGGTGCCCATTGTCCATACAACGGTTACAATGATTACGAGGAAGGTGAAGAACACTGCGTATAAATTTCTGAAGAAGAAATACAGGATCAGTGAAGTAACAATAACCGAAAGGATCAGGAAGAACTTGAACTCAGCCTGTACGTCGCGCACCATGATGGTACGCACATATGGAAGTCCAGCGAAATGCGTTTCAACAGCAGTTTCTTCTTTAAATTTCGCTGCAAGGTTTAAGATATTTGTTACAACTTTCTGACGGTTGTTGGAATTCAGATCTTTTGCTTCAATAGAAACGGCGATCAATGCTGCGTTTGTATTTGGGTTAACGATCAATCCTTTGTAAAACAATTGATCATTAGCCAGCTGCAGCATATCGTCCAGCTCCTGCTGTGTCGCCGGCTTGTGTGTAAATACAGGCTTTACATCCAGCTTTGAATTGATGGTATCCTTTGTCAGCATTTTAACTGTTGGCAAAGAGATGGCATCATTTACACCTTCTGATTTCTGAATCGCATAACACAAGTCGTAAAACTTATTGAAATTTTCAAGTTTAAAAAGCTTGGCATCCTGCACACCAATAACCATGATGTTACCGTCTTCGCCAAACATTTTATAAAACTCATTGAAATAAACCATGTCCGGGTCGTCCTGGGGAACAACCTTTAAAAAATCGTACGTGATTTCAATCTTCGAAGCCTTATACGCCATAAAGCCTGTGATTGAACCTGTTACAATCAATAATACTAATCGAAACTTAATTATAAAACTACCTAACTTTGCCCACATATTCTGCTTTTCAAATAAGGTGGCTAATTTAAGCAAATTTGCTGATATCTGTATTGAAAAAGAGCCAAGTATTTATTATTTAAATTATTGATAATCTGAATATTGTGATTAATGTAAGGATTTCGGCTTTCATGCAGGAAAACACATTCTTTCTGATGACTGCAACCACTCTGCTTCTGCAATCGTTAAGCAAACTTTAAATCCTTGCATTCAAATACTTTAACCCGGACTCTGTACGTTACGTTCGTAGTTTTATTCACCTATTTTATGATACACATTCCAAACCCGTGTGATGCCGACTGGCAGAAAATGAGCCCTGAAGGCAAAGGCAAGTTCTGTTCTTCCTGCGAAAAGGTTGTTGTTGATTTCAGCAGAATGAGTGACGCGGAAATTAAAAATTATTTCACTGCTTATCAAGATCAAAAAACATGCGGACGATTTTTAACGTCGCAAGTAGACAGGCCTTTGCAAGCACCTGTAAAGACAGGTATTTGGACACGCTTCAATACCGTTCCTGTTTTCCGCACCGTTGCAATTGTATTGGCCAGTTCATTTCTCTGGTTAAGCAGCTGTGTCAAAAAACAAACGACGCTGGGCGAGCCGTCTGTAAAAGATCCTGATTGCAATGAACAAATAATGGGTGCTTCAATAGATACAACCGAAGCTGTAAATGACAATGTACTTCCGCCGGATACAGATACCATTCAACCTCTCAAAGGTAAAATTGCTCCTCAGGATGAAATTGTAACGGGGGAAGTGATGAATCCCAGTAGCATAAGAAAATAATTGATATTATTATAAATACGAACCCTCCAAGGGATTATTGTAACGTAGCACATGCAATCCATTCTTTGCTAACCCTGAAAAGTTCTGCAGCCGTTAAGCAAACTTCAAATCTTTGCTTTTCAAATACTTTAAACCTGAATCTGTACGTTACGCTCGTAGTTTTATTGACCCCATTTTATGATACATATTGCAAGCCCCTGTGATGCCGACTGGCAAAAAATGCACCCTGCAGATCAGGGTAAGTTTTGTTCTTCCTGCGAAAAGATTGTTGTCGACTTCAGTAAGATGAGTGATGCAGAAATTAAAAATTATTTCACTGCCTATAAAGATCAAAAAACATGCGGGCGATTTTTAACATCACAAGTTGACAGACCTTTACAAACACCTGTAAAGACAGGCATTTGGGCGCGCTTCAATATCGTTTCTTCTTTTCGCTCTGTTGCAATTGTATTGGTTAGTTCATTTCTGTGGTTAAGCAGCTGTGTTAAAAAACAAGTAACCACGGGCGAACCGCAGGTAAAAGACCCTGATTGCAACGAACAAATCATGGGTGATATAATTGACACAACCGCAGCTCAAGATACCACCGTGCTCGCGCCGGATAAAGATACCATTCAATTCCTGAAGGGAGAAGTTGCCGAACCCCAGGAAGTCTATATGGGTAAAGTACGCATGACAGATACGATCAGCAGAAGAATTAAAAGAAGAAAATAATTGATGCTGTTGAATACGAATCTCCAGGGATCTGCTTTTGCATAGCACACAAAATCCAATTCTACGCTTTAACCCTTGGAGGGTTAAAACTTAAAATTGCAACAGGTTCAGCTGTGTTACTTTTGTCTGCCACTTTTCAACGTGCATGTTAAAAATGCTCCTGTACTTTTCGATGATGAACAGATGCCGCTGATAAAAATCTTCATTCATTTCGTAATTGTATACATAATCTCGGAACACCGCTTCAAAGTTCAATACATTGCCCACCAGATCTCTGTAATCCTTCAGCAGTGCGGTCTGATACGGATCTTCCAGTATAGGTTTAATTTCGTTTTCGTAAAACAACGATGCGGTATCGTTTATTGCCAGGCCTTTCTCTAACCAGCAATTCTGTTTGCTATCGTCTTCGTATTTGAAAAAATCGGTCACACATTTATTCGCAAACCACGATGGGAACGTAATATTCGGTTGCATCGGTTCATCAGTCGATTCATCAAAAAATTCCAGCTGCGATTGCTGTGCATGTGATGTATTAAACAGATACCATTCAGCATCCATAATCAGGTAAATCAGTTTGCGGGTTTTTATTTTGGCAAGCCATATTTTATAAGGTACCGGTCCGTTTGGAAAAAGCACGGGATCAATAGCCATCTTTGTCAGCAGTCCGTTCTCTTCAACCAGTAACACAGGTGCTACGTGATACACCCAATCAATCTTGCCTGTAGGTGACAAACGATTTTGATCGATGAATGAAATAATTCCGCTGCCGTGCGATGTATAGATGCCCGGAGTAAATGCCCAGATCTTCGCCAGGATTATACCCTGCGATTCTGCCAGCAAAGAAATATAATGTGCAATGTTGTGGCAATTGGCCTGCTGGTAACCGAAAGGAATTCCTGCATTCTGAATCTGTTCAAACAGAATGGATGCGGTATAGGCACTCACGACAGTAGCCTTGCCGTCTGTAAGCAGCGGATGTTTTTTAAACGTTGAAATAATTGCCGAAAGGAAATGCTGCTGCCGGATTGCAACAACAAGCGTTACTATAAAAATACATTATTCCCATCAAATAAAAACCTTCCTGAATAAACTTTAACAAAGTATTAAACTTTAAATCTGCATAATTTGTATGATAGCGTGATTAAATATAACTGAAAAAATATTTTACTATATTTATAC
>JAGKWN010000122.1 GCA_021151805.1 Cytophagaceae bacterium
ACTCAGCGTTTTGCTGATCGATGAAGAGGTAAAATTATTCCAAAGAGTTTCAACTGTTCCATCTATAGTCGGTGCTGCACCGGTCTGGTACACCGGTTTGGCTACCTGTACACTAACCGCTGAACTTGTGCCTGTCGCATTGGCTGCACTTGTTGCTTTTGCTGTGATTGTATAAGTACCTGCTGCGGCTGTGCTGATTGTATAGGTATAAGGTGAAGTAGCATCGGTACCAAGTAATGTTGTGCCGTTATAAAAATCTACCTTGCTGATGGTACCGCTCGTGATCGTGGCCGTAGCACTCACCGTGATATTATCGCCTTCCGTATACACCGCATTGTTGGTTGGGGCGGTTAGTGTTACAACGGGAACGGGTGCTGCTGTGCCGGATAAAAAGCGAATAGTATTAATGCTGAAGATACCGCCCGCTCCAACCCATCTCAAATACACATCATGTTGACCAGATGCACTGAAGGTAGATGTTACATTACTCCATACATCATTGCCGCCTGTATTTGCAATGGCAATAGTTGATATTTTTGTTCCTGTACCGCCAATATTATCCAGCCAGACTTCAAGGCTTCCGGTACTGCTGGCAGAAGATGCATTCACTTCAATGCCTGTAGTAACTTTACTGCCAGAACCTAAGTCTACACCGGCTAACATCAGCCAATCCCCCGAAGTGCTGTTTGTTACTACCCTGCCCGGTGTCCGGTTGGCAAATGTTACGCCATACCAGTTGTTTCTTCCTTCTACACGAATAGGAACAAAACCATACCGATAAGAAAACTGATCAAAGTCGGCCGATGCAGCAGACGCATACAGACCAACGGAAGTACCAACCCATGCATTGTAATCTGCTTGTGATTTATCCATGTTAGACACATCTTTTGTACCAAGCTGTGTCCATGCCAAACCATCTGCACTGTAATAACACGTAAGTATATGCAATGCGCGTTCAACACGCAACCAAACAGTTGTACCAATAGCGTTATTCACTTCAGTAGTTACTCCTTGAAAAGCCATGCCAATTTTTTTACCATTGTTATAGCCTGTATATAATGTAAAGGTTACATCATCCTTACCACTGGTCATTCTAATCCCAGCTTGTTGTCCGTTTGCAGTTGCATTCAAATCGACCTTTGTTGTTAACGAATAATATTTGCCTTTGTCTTTCTGCAACACATGTGTATAGCCAGTTCCCGGCTTTAAACGCATATAACCCGGGCGTTCGCTTAAACTATATTTAGAAGTAGCCGCATTTACCTTGCTTAAAAAATGCCAGTTCAAACTTAATGTTGTAGATTCAAAATAATCTGAACGTATAAATTCATAGTCAATATCGCTTGCAGGCAGATTCGGGCCTTGCACCGGATTCACACTTACCGGGATTCCTTTTGGTACTCCATTAGCGTCCCATATTACCTGGTGTAAATGGCTTTGTCGCCCTTGTCCTTCCCAGCCGCCGTTATCATAGGCATGCGATAAACACCACCAGGTTCCATCATCTAATTTTATGGGTTGTGTAATATGATTCGGTCCGGTAAAGCCACCAGACCCGGTAGATGTTTGCCAGAAATTTCCATGTCTTGTCCAGTCTGATTCTACATTGGAAAGCTTTGCAGAACTCAATACATACTGTCCGCCTGTTACGTTACCTGCGACAAATATATAATAGCGTCCGTTGCGTTTGCACATTACCGGACCTTCGGCCCAGCTGTATGGATGTCCATTCGCGTTGATCCAGTTCATATTTAAAGCCTGACCGGAAGGTTGTCCGTCCATACCTAATTTCTGCAGACCATTCAGGTCCTGTCCGTTTTTCAAAAGCATATAAGGTGTGCCATCATCATCCACAAAAATGGAATTGTCATATCCATACACACCGGTATTCGTATTCACCTTTACAGGTGCAGACCATGGACCGGCCATGTTTGTGGCATTACAGAAATATTGTCCGCCACCGGCGTTGTTAGAAAAGTATACCCAAAATTTATTATTGAATTGTGCCAAGGCTCCTTGCCAGGTTCCACCGGAAGGTGTATCATTATTAGGAATGCTTGATGTTGGAGGAATTACACGTGCAATTACTTCCCAATGCATTAAATCGGTTGAGTGTAAAATGGGTAAATAAGGCGTGAAGTGAAAATTAGAACCTGTAGAATAAAAATCTTTTCCTACCCGCATTAATGTTTGATCCGGGTGATCACCAGGTAATACCGGATTTACATATGTTTGTATACCGTTTATACCAGGTTGGTTAGAAATCTGGGCAAGGGTACTTGTTTTATAAAAAACAATCAGAACAAGGCAAAAAATCACCTTCGTTTTAATTCCTAAAGTCAATCGTTTTATCATACTGACCACCTATTGAGTTTAATTTGCGTTATTTCCTGAGAAAATATTACAGGCTACGCAGCTCCCCTCAAAAGGTCATCAGTTAAATCTAAAATTATAATTGAAAAGTCATAAAAAGCTCTAATGTACTATTAGGGGTAGGTAAAGCAGCATTATAAATACTATAAGTAGTTATAATGGAGAGTTCAGATTCAAATATCCGAATATGTTGCACACCGAAGTTAAACGAAGTCTTTTTCAGAGTAAAATTATTTATTCCAATCAACACATACTCTGAAACATCACTCATGAAGCCGGCACTATATGAAAAATTATTCTGACCTGAATATTGAATTACACCAAACAGATTAACCCGGACTCTGGGCGCAAGCCTGAATCCCTGTGAAACATCAATGTTATATAGTCTATTCAACTTAAATGTTTGACTAACCGGCATTAAAACAGGAGAAAAAATCTGTTGGACTGCAAAACCGATTTTTGTTTTCTCTCTTACATAATGTATACCCAGCGAGCCATCCGGACCGAAGTCTGAGCCACCTGTCCCGCCCTGTGTAGTAAGAAAAGCATAATTGATGAAGCCCAACGACAGTCCTGCAGACAAGGCTGCTTTAGGACTTAGCTGCATATACCATGCATAGCGTAACTGCAGCCGGCTTCTGGAAATATATTGTCCGATTTTTGAATTCAGTGTTTGCAAACCAACAAAATGATAGGAATTTGAACGACCTGAATGAATTCTTTTGTCGACGTCCAGATAAAAACGGTTTACATATTTCACCAACCCCAATTCATCGATTGCATTTATACCTACCTTTAAGTTATAAGAAGTATCTGCTGCTGCAGGGTTTATTAAATAAGGATTGATAGCTGTTTGAGTAAAATCTTCAAACACAGTATTACTCAGCTGAGCCTGGCAATAAAAAGACTTACTTATGAATAAAAAAACAATCCCGATGACAGGCATGATCCGCTTGCTTAATTTCAGGATTGAATACATCTATACGACTTATTGAAATGTTTAATATTTAAATTAAATTCGTTAAATATAATATTTTATATATTAACTGCTGACTTTTTTTAATGACTTGCGTAGATTGAGAAATGAAAGATAATTCCAAAATCATTATTCAGTGTATTCTTACAGGAAAAAATAATGAGGCGTTAGCATATTTATATAAAGATCCCCTCAGGAAAATTCGAAAATTCATTCTGATGAATTCTGGGACACTGGATGATGCAGACGATGTCTTTCAGGACGCAGTCATTGTACTGTTTCAATACGTGCGAAACGGCAAATACAAGGAAGAATATGAACTTGATGCTTTTTTATTCAGAGTAGCAAAAAACGCATGGATTGATATTGCCCGGAAAAAGCAAAAAATGATCAAGACATCCTTTACAGGATTTGATATTGGCGATGATCATGATCAGTTAAGAGATATAATTAAAGACGAGCAGTTAACCCTATTTCAAACCCTATTTGATAAACTGGAAGACAACTGCAAAAAAATTCTTTCTTATGTGATCTTTGATAAAAAAAGCATGAAAGAAATTTCCACACTGATGGGGATGAAAGATGAGAAAGTAGCAAAGAATCAACACTACCGTTGCAAAAAGTATTTTACAAAACTAGTTTCTGAAAATAAAGAAACACTAAACCTACTACGGAATTGAACCTGCAAGACGAATTATTTGACCCGATTGAAAACTATCTCAATGGAGATATGCCGGAGGCGGAGCGTCTTGCTTTTGAAGAAAGGCTGGCTCAGGATAAAACATTGGCCGACCGGGTAACGGAAGTCCGCGCTGCCAATGACGCTATTTATTATGCTTCCCTGGCTGAACTGAAAAATACAATTGGCAAGGACCTTAAAAATATTCAATATAAACCTCCGGTTAACTGGAAGAAAACAGGAACCATTACCCTTCTTTCATTGGCGTTGCTCTCTGGCATAACAACGTACTTTGTTTCAACCAAAGAAATTAACCTGACAGATCGTAAAGAAGAAGAGAATAAAATTACCACAACAGAAAATAGTACGGAACAAAAAAATATATCTGCAGCATCAAAAGAAAAAATATCAAGTGAAGGAAATGTATCTGATCGATCCATTACAAAAGTTCCGGTTGATACACTTTTTAATAAGCAAGCAGACAATCAACAGTCAAATACAGCTGATATAGTAATAAGAAATACTACTTCTGAAAACAGAAATACAGTTCCGGAAAATAATACTAAGGCGAATCAATCTGAATCAACAGATAAAAGAAATGAAACTATTAATGTAAATGAAGAAAAAAATCTTTGCAACAAATCGTTTAAAATAAACACAGACGCTTCGTGCAAGGAAAAAGAAACAGGAACCATATCCATTGTTTCAGATGGAGCTTATACATATACATTCCAGGTAGATATTCAAAGCAGCAAAGGATCGAAAGGAACATTTTCAAATTTACCAGCTGGTACGCACGACATACTGGTTACCTATGGTAAAGAATGTACATATAAGACAAAAGCTGTTGTAGCAGAGAAATGGTGCGCCATGAATACATCCTATAGCTTCAATCCGGATTACAGTGAAAAATGGAAACCGGTGTATGAACAAGGAGCATCCGGTACGATTCACATTTATGATAAATCGGGAAAAGAAATTTATAGTATGCCTTTTGGATCAGGAAATGAAGAATGGATTGGAAATGACAGACAAGGTTCATCCGTTGCGGTAGGGATATATATAGCGTTCATCATTTATTCTGATGGGCGAAAAGAAAAAGTAGATTTAACAATTGTCAGATAATATCAACGAGATGAAAATATTAATAACATCGATTTTTTTTCTTACTATTTGCAGAGCATTTAGTCAAACGATTGCATTGCCTGATAATAATCTGACAAATAAATTAATGTCATCTTACCCCCAGGTAATGGCCGGTAACCTGCTGGATATATCAAAAGCTGCTGCATTACAAAATTCGTTGGACCTACGGTTTGCCAACATTTCTGATGCAACGGGTATACAGTATTTCAAGAACATTACCACACTTGATTTAAGTAATAACAACCTTACTACCATTCCGGATATTTCTGCTACCACCGGACTGCTTAATTTTTATGCATCCAATAATCAATTAACATCACTACCAGACTTATCCGGCATGCATTTAGTTGACTTTCAGATAGTGAATAATAAGTTATCGGTTTTTCCTGACTTATCAGGCTCGACAGGATTATTATCATTGTATTGCAGCGATAATAATATGACACAGTTTCCGCAGCTTTCAAAATTTCCGCAGCTGAAAAAGTTTGTTATGGGCAAAAATCCAATAAACGCATCGTTTATTGATGTATCTGCGTGTACACATCTTTTAGAACTACACGTTCATAGAACAGGTATAGATACCATCGTCGGACTTGAAAAACTAACCAGCCTTACAACATTATATGCATGGAGCAACAACATAAGAAGCTTTAAAGGACTTGATCTGATAACAAGCCTTCAGCTGTGTTATATTTATGATAATCCTTTTAAAGATATACCTAATGTGCAAAACAAAACAGGACTCTCTATGCTGAATGTTTGTTCAGCATTACTCACGTTTGAAGATATACAACCTTTACTTAACAATATTCCGGGAACATTTATCTATTCACCGCAACGCGATATTCCATTTGCGGATATTAGTGCAAGAGCTGAAAATAATTATGCTCTCAGCTATCCTGTAGCATCTCCGCTCTCTACAAATATATATGTATGGATAAAAAACGGAATCATTATAGATAGCTCTGCATCTGCTACCTATACATTTTCGCCCTTGAAAAACTCGGATGCAGGAACATATCAATTAAAAATTTATAATCCATTTATTCCTTCGCTGAAATTGAATACATCAAGCTTTACAATTTCCGTACTGCCTTGTCTGGAATTGGATATTCCGAATGTATTTGTCACCAGTAAGGATTGCAGCAAAGGGTATACAATTGACTTTTCACAAAATCAGATTGCAGGTGGAACAGCTCCTTTCCAATACCAGCTGTCAACAAATGCGTCAAGTAAATTAATCACCTACCCGATCGCAGAAAACATTGAAGCAGGTAATTATTTTCTGACTGTCATTGATGCTAAAAACTGCAGAGCTACCGACAACTTTACATTAAGTAAGATTGACAACTGCGACCCCGTATTAACACCTAACGGAGACGGCATTACAGACACATATTATATTGAAAAAACCGGCAAGGTTTCTATCTATGATTTAAAAAGAGATTTGGTCAATACCCTGCAGGCTCCTACTGTTTGGGATGGTACCGACCGCAACGGCAAACTGCTTGATGCGGGTTTGTATATTCTGCTTATAGAAGGACAAGCACCGGTTTATTTAACAATCATCCGCTAAACATTTCACTTACCTTTTGCTGTTATAAAAAAAACAGACTTCGAGACGCTTAAAAGCTGATTCAAGCACACTGCCTGCAAGCCGTTACTTTCCTTCTT
The DNA here is from genome assembly GCA_021151805.1 of Cytophagaceae bacterium. Taxonomy (GTDB): domain Bacteria; phylum Bacteroidota; class Bacteroidia; order Cytophagales; family Cytophagaceae; genus Cytophaga. Next base: position 6,849 of record JAGKWN010000122.1, read on the forward strand.
TTTCTTACAAGGATCAAGAGTGACCACCCGAAATGTCCCAGTTTATGAAGAATCTGTAAATTATATATTTATCACAGCTGTGTTAGTATTATACAGAAAATACAAATCATGATTGATGCCATCAAAAAATTGATTTATATCTATTTTATATTCTGCAACAGAATAAATATTATCTGATTATTGTCATCTGGTAAGTAATATCCCCAATATTAATAATGTAATACCCGGTTCCAAGAATTTTGCCAGAACCTGTAGTACCATTCCAGTAGCATGGAGCAGACTGTTGATCCACTAATATACCTGAAGAATTATAAACCTTTAATGCACCACTTTCTTCAAACAACCATTCATCATTTTTACCATCACCATTTGGCGTAATCGTAATTTCTTTATCCATTGTAAAATTTGGTCGTACAACCACTGAAAAAATATGCGACGCCAGTGTACATAGTGATAAAGCTGGTGTTGAAGAGTTAACCAGGCAGTACCAATTTCCCGTATGCGATTTAGAAGCAGCAGAAATAGTAAGCACAGGCTGACTAGTCTGCGCGACCTGTACTCCATTACAATACCAGGAAAAAGTCAGGCCAGATACCCCATCATCTGCGGCAAGAGTTAATGTTAACGGCTGCCCGTCGGTAATGCGAACGTTAGCAGGCGCAGGTAAAGAATCCTGCGGGCAAATTGTCCAGCTGGCAAAGTTTGGGTTTGCAGAAGAAGGTAACAAATCTTCAAAGGTAAACGCATTGCTGCGCAGATCACAAGCTGCAAGCGCACCCATTCCGGATAAATCCGGCAATGATGTAAATAGGTTATTATCCAAAGTAAGTAATATCAACTGACTTAGCGAAGGTAGGCCTGCCGGGACAGTTGTTAACTGATTGGTACCCAGATTAAGCTCTGTAAGTGCCGTATAAGATGTCATATCCGGTGTTGTCTGCAGATGATTCGTATACGCTCTTAGTGAAGTTAATCCTGTGGACATTGAGATATCCGGAATATAGGTCATTAGATTATTTCCAAACCACAACTCTTTTAAAGACGCAGGCATCTTACCCATTGAAGTAATTTTATTTTCAAAACAATAAAACTTTTCGAGTTTTGTAAGTGCTGTAAGGTCCGGAATGGAAGTAAGCTGATTCCTGTAAACAATTAATTCTTTCAAATTAACCAATGCATTCAGATCAGGAAGTGCAGTCAGTTTATTTTCCGCTAGCATAAGACTTTGAAGATTTACCAGGCCATCTAAAGGTGGAACTGACACAAGCTTGTTGTGGGCACAGTAAAGAACTGTTAACTTCGTTAATGCACTTATGTCTGGTAAAGTGCTTAGATTATTATTTTGACAAGACAGGTTATCAATATTTACAAAATATTGAATACCATCCAGATTTGAGATCTTTTCTTCTCCGCAATAAAACGTACCTGTTACAGTATTAGCATTCGCAATAATCAGTTCTTCATTCGCAGTCATCAAGGAAGAATAATGCTCTACAAGAAACGATCTGAATGCCGTATCAGGGATAAACGCAGTAGTCTGAGCAGACAGCCTTGCTGAAAGCATTAAACCCAAAACGATATAAAATAAATAACGCATTTTTAGTGGAGCAAAATAATGTAACCCTGTCTTGATTCTCCGTTCGTAAACGTTGCAATATATAAATAACTTCCTGTTTCCAGAATGTTTCCGTTCAAACTTCTTCCATTCCATTCATAAGGCTGGCCATTTAACAGCTCTGTCTTATAAACGACATTTCCGCTTTTATCCAGTATGGATAATGTACCATTTTCTGCATCTGTAAACGGAAATTTCCAGGACTCTATATCCGGATTAAAAGAATAGTCTTTGAACACAGTACAATTTTTTTCTTTTACGAACGCTTGCTGTTCTGAAATGCAGCCGCGGCTATCTTTCACGGTTACGGTGTAGGCACCGGCAGGCAGATCGGTACGCAGCGATGTAGGCTCGTTTCCAATGCTGTACTTGTAAGGAGGCCGTCCGCCATCAATGCCCGAGAGTAACAACTGCACACTACCTGTACTTCCGTTGCGGCAGGAAGCCTCCGTATGTACGCTGAATAAAATTTCAGGACAAGGTATCGTTACATCTTCCTTTTTTGTATTCTTTTCATTGTTTTGTTGCGGATCAGATGTCTGATGCATTATAACTGTGGACGTATCCTTACGAACTGGCTTCTGAACCTGGGGTGTAGCTGAAGTAACTAAAGCGATCGTATCATGTATTGATGGTATTTCTGAAGCTCGGGAATCTTTTTCTTTTTGTTTGGGCGACTCTGTCTTTGTCTCTTCTACTATCTTTGTTTGTTTTATAGTTCGTACAGCATCAACATCAGGTATATTACTTACGGCTTTATCTTTATGGAATGGATCAACCCATAAATAACATAACAGTCCGGTAAAAAGTATACTAAGTACTATAAAATTAATTTCTCCCCATGGGAACTGTTTTTTTATAGTAAGATCTTTCCCTACCTGCTTACGGATATCAGAAAGTCCTTTCTCCAGAATCAGCTGATGAACTAATTTCTGGAGTTCTACTTCATTATTAAGAGAAGCATCTGCTTTCATGTCAGCTTCAAACGTCAGCATGTCTTGATCAGACAAACTACCGTTCAAATAGGCATCGATACGTTCATACAGATTATTTTGTGCATTCATGACCGTAACATGTTTATCAGTTCTTCATTCCCCTTTAACAATTCTGTTAGCCGCTGACGACATTTATAATTTTTAGATTTAACTACATCCTGATTAGCATATCCAAGCTTCTCGGCAATCTCCTTCATAGTGTAATGCTGAAAAATAGCCATCTTTAATATTTTCATACACGCATTGCCCAGTTTGCTGAGTAATTTATCCATCTGCATTTCCTTTTCACGTATCAGTAAATCGCTGAAAATATCACCTGCAAGGTCTTCTTCGTCTTCAACAGGGATACGTAAGTTTTTGCTGGCATAGCGGCTTAAATGGTTCAGGTATAAATTGCGCGATACCGAATATAAAAAGCCATCAATGTTAACCATTTCATCCAGCCTGCCGGTCTTCACACGACGATAAAAAATTACCACAGCATCCTGAAATATATCTTTTACATCATCTTCTGTGCCGCTGTTCCGCAGGATATAGTTGCGTATTTTGGGTAATGTTGATTTATAAAGCATGGCCAGGGCTTCATTATCCTTACCCTGTTCAATTAAATCAAGTATGATGATATCTTTTTGAATCATATATTATAAATACCCATTAGCAATGCATTAAGTAACCTCTGTGTATTATTATTGATAAAATGTAATCTTTTTTCTTTCAAACAATACGTATAATACCTAAATGTAAATATATTGCGTTTGTGTTCAGTACCATCAAAAAATACCTTTTTTCGCTTTTCCTGTTCTCTCAGGCCGGATATCTATTTTCTCAGACAACGCTTCAATACCCCATTTCCTTCTCACAATTTTTTAATCAGTATTCCATTATTAACCCTGCTGCTACCGCTGCAGATGCGAAGTTTACGTTTCGTTCAGGCGAACAGGTACACAGCGGTTATTTCAGCCGTGTAAGAAGTTTTTATGCTTCCGGAGAATATTCTTTTAAAAAAGATCTTAAACTTGCCCGAAATGCTTTAGGCCTCTCATTTATGAATAATGTTGAAGGCAGCATATTATCATTCAATAGAACGTATTTACAATATGCCTATTACCTTCCCCTTTCAGAACAACTGACTGTGTCGGCTGGCGCCGCACTGGGTTTTGTAAATTTCCATGCAGACCAGACAAGTACCTCTGGCAGCGTTTCTTCCTTTGCTCCTGATGCAAGTATTGGATTGATGCTATCTTCTAAACAACATCGGTTTGGTATTTCATCCGGACAAATTTTTAACAAATCTATACTCGTTGTAACAGAACAAATACCTATAAGCCGCTTTTACCGCTTCTACTATACTGATCGTTTTTTTATTTCGCCGGTTGTTAGTTTTTTACCTGCAGTATTGTATACACTTAGGAAAGAAGGCGGCAATATTGATTTGAATGCTTCTTTTTTGATACGAGATCTTGTTGCTGCTGGAATAAGCTATAGATACAGACTGGGTACTTCCTATTTTTTTGGTTTTAAAGATTTCAATTTTATGAAAGGTAAAACGAATCTTATGTTTTCATATAATGCACCATGGCCATCAGGTGTCTTAGGCAATGTACAATCCTTTGAGATTACTTTATCTTATTCTTTATTGTAA
>JAGKWN010000123.1 GCA_021151805.1 Cytophagaceae bacterium
AATATAAACTTATGTTAACGAAATAAGTCTTTTAAACATTTTCCTGCTTAAAATAACGTTGTATCCAGGTCTCTTTTGCAGTCTTAATCCAGTTCTCCCGGAAGCTTTTGCAGGACGTGATTGTATTGTCAAAAACCTGACTGTCAGGAGTTAAAATATGATCAGCAATCAAGCCCCCCAGATCCTTCGGCATAGCCGTCTGAACCATATTATCTTTGAGGATATAAACTGCCATCCGGTTCATTAGGTCAATTCCCAGTTCTGATTCAATATTTTTAATTATCTGCACAGATTTGTCGATTGAACAACCGCTTGGGGAATGATGAGATTCATCCACACCGATAACAATAAACTGGCTATGACTTATCATAAAGGAAGCCTTCAATGGTGTCCCGTGAGCCTGCCAATCATCTGTGAAGGCCGTTAATGCTTCAGAAATAAACGCGGTCTGCTTTGGGTTGAAGGGTGTCTGCGAAGCATAGATCCAGACTCTTGACTGGTCTGATAAGTTTTCGAATGGTACGCGCATAGGTTAAAGACCTTTAGATTGTGCAATAAGTTCCGCCAGATCGTATACTTTTACTTCGTGTTCCTGTTCTTTATTTTTAACAGCGTCTGAAAGCATGGTCATACAAAACGGACACGCTGCAGCAATAATTTTGGCTCCTGTTGCCAATGCTTCTTCCGTACGTTCAATATTAATATCTTTATTTCCTTTTTCAGGTTCTTTAAACATCTGTGCCCCGCCGGCTCCGCAGCAAAGACCGGTTGTTTTACAACGCTTCATTTCAACCAAATCAGCATCAAGTGTTTCCAGCACCTTGCGTGGTGCTTCATATACATTATTTGCACGTCCCAGGTAGCAAGAGTCGTGGTAGGTGATTTTTTTGCCTTTAAACTCACCACCTTCTGTCATTTTAATCTTGCCCTCATTGATAAACTGCTGCAATAATTGAGAGTGGTGAATTACTTCGTAATTACCGCCCAGTTCAGGGTATTCATTCTTTAATGTATTGAAACAATGCGGACAAGCAGTAACAATTTTTTTAATTCCGTAGCCGTTTAGCACTTCAATGTTTGCCATTGCCTGCATCTGAAACAGGAATTCATTTCCTGCGCGCTTTGCAGGATCGCCGGTACATGCTTCTTCGGTGCCCAGTACTGCAAAATTTACCTGCAAATGATTTAGAATTTTCACAAAAGCTACTGTCACCGCTTTTACACGATCATCAAATGAACCTGCACATCCTACCCAGAAAATGATTTCAGGGTCTTTGCCTTGCGCTTTTAATTCTGCTACCGTTGGTACTTTGTATTCCATACTTTTTATGCTTAATGCTGAAAGCTTTTCGCCGTGAGGGAAGCTTAAAGCGATTTGATTTCTTAAACCTTTATTTCTTTGAGTATTATTTGATTCTAGCCTTTCAATTTGTCAGCCCAATTAAATCTGTCGGCCGGAGAAAATTTCCATGGTGCCATATTGTTCTCAATATTTGACAGCATCGAATTCCAGGATGCAGGCGCCTGAGATTCTTCCATTAACTTAAATCTTCTCAGCTGCATGATAATGCTAACCGGATCAATCGTAACCGGGCAAGCTTCCACGCATGCGTTACAGGTCGTACAGGCAAGAAGCTCTTCTTCTGAAATATATGTTCCTAATAATGATTTGCCGTCATCGTAATCAGCGCCGTGCTGTTTGATGTTTTTGCCAACTTCTTCCAAACGATCCCTGGTATCCATCATGATCTTACGCGGACTCAGTTTTTTACCTGTGATGTTTGCCGGACATTGCTGCGTGCATCTTCCACACTCGGTGCAGCTATAAGCATCCAGTAAGTTTTTCCATGTCAGGTCTTTTACATCCTTCGCGCCAAATCTTCCCGGCGCTGCATCAGTTGCTGTTTCTTCAACCGGCAGGTTCAGCATCAATTTTACTTCCTTCGTTACTTCAGGCATGTTTGTAAACTTTCCAGCCGGAGTAAGTTTCGCATAATAGGTATTGATGAATGCCATGAAAATGTGTAAGTGCTTGGAATTAAAGAATACATAATTGGCAAAGAACATAACGCCAATGATATGGAACCACCAGCATGCACGTTCAGCAAAAACCAGGAATTCTTCATAGAAAGATGCGTAGAAACCTGTTAGCATGGAGCTGATGTAAAAGGTGCCGGTTGGCAGGTAATGTTCGCTGCCCATAGCCTGCAGTACCTGATCCATTGCATTCATTTTTAAGAAAGCGATCATCAGTAAGATTTCCATGCCTAAGATCAGATTCGCATCCAATAATGGCCATTTGGTCATCTCCGTTCCGGAAAAACGTTTTACGTGAGCAATATTCCGTCTGATTAAGAATACGACACATGCTATAATTACTGTCAGGGCTAAAAACTCAAATATGTTTATGACAACCGGATAGAAACTCCCTAAATACGGAGCAAATATTCTGTGTGTGCCAAAGATTCCATCAATCACAATTTCGAGCATTTCGATATTGACGATCAAAAAACCTGCATATACAAAAAAGTGCAGGATCGCAGGCAGCGGTTTTTTGAACATTTTTTTCTGTCCAAGTGCCATCAGCAACATATTTTTTATCCGTGCCATTTTATTATCGCTGCGGTCTTCATCGCGGCCCAATAAAATATTTTTCCGGATTCTGCTGATACTCAAATATATTCCTGCTCCGGCTGCGGAAAGTAATACGATGAAAATAATTTGTGCGACTACGTGCATAATTTATATTGAATTAATACTGGATCATACTTGCAAATAAACAAAAAATTTAGCTACATTTGCACTCCTAATAACGGAAGGTGATGTAGCTCAGTCGGTAGAGCAAAGGACTGAAAATCCTTGTGTCGGTGGTTCGATCCCACTCATCACCACTCGAGTTGAAGCCTTCGGTAGTAACCGAAGGCTTTTTTATTTGAACTAATTGTACTTGTGCCATGATCGATAATAAAAAGATTGTTGTCGTGATGCCTGCTTACAATGCAGCGAAAACTGTTGAGCAGACATTCAAAGAAATCCCTTTCAATATTGTTGATGAAGTTATTCTTGTTGATGACCACTCAAAAGATGAAACGTTTGAAGTTGCAAAAAAGTTAGGAATTCACACAGTTATTCGCCACGATAATAACAAAGGTTATGGTGGGAATCAAAAAACCTGTTACGAGGCAGCATTAAAGAATGGTGCAGACATTGTGGTAATGTTGCATCCGGATTATCAGTATACACCGCTGCTGCTTGAGGCTATGATCTATCCAATCGCACGCGGATTGTTCCCTGTAATGCTTGGCTCAAGAATATTAGGTAAAGGCGCGCTTCGTGGTGGCATGCCGATGTATAAATATATTTCTAACCGCTTCTTAACCTTGTTCCAGAATATCATGATGGGACAAAAGCTGGCCGAATATCACACAGGCTACAGAGCATTCAGCAAAGAGATTCTGGAACGGTTGCCGTTGCATAAAAACTCTGATGATTTTGTGTTTGATAACGAAATGCTGGGACAGATTGCTTTTGCTGGTTATGAGATCGGTGAAGTGACTTGTCCGACGAAATACTTCGACGATGCGAGCAGTATCAACTTTAAGCGCAGCGTGCAGTATGGTTTAGGAGTATTGCGTGTTTCTGTTTCATACAGATTACAGCGTTGGGGCCTGGGTAAATTTGAAATCTTCGAAGGAATTAAAAAATAAAAATCTGCTATAGATTTCTGGTCAAAAAAATCCCGTCCCGATAGCTATCGGGACGGGATTTTTCATTTTAGATCAAACCATTTAGTAAACAAAAAAGTCTTCCCGCTATTGGCAGGAAGACTTTTTGTTTACCGAATGGTCGGTTATATTATTTTGCAGCTTCAACTGGCTTCTTTTTCTCTTTAATACGAGCATTTTTACCAGACTTGTCGCGTAGGTAGAACAAACGAGCTCTACGAACAGAACCTGCACGTAATACTTCGATCTTATCGATGAATGGAGACATTGTCGGGAATATACGCTCAACTGCAATGCCTGCAGAAATTTTACGAACTGTGAAAGAAGCTCCGTTACCAGAATTTCTTTTTTGGATTACAAGGCCTTGATATTGCTGAATACGCTCTTTAGCGCCTTCTTTAATTTTTACGTGAACATTGACAGTATCACCAGCTTTGAACTCAGGAAGTGCTTTTTGTACAGCTAAATAATCCTGTTCAACGATTTTAAGTAGATTACTCATATATGTAAGTAGTTAAGTATCTTTTCCAATAAAGGACTGCAAAGATAGAGAATAAAATTAAATTACTAGCATAAGCCGGACAATTTTATTTGGCGTCGGGATCATTTTCTCGGGTGAACTTATCGTAAAGGTCTGGCCTTCTTTCTTTTGTGCGTTGCAACGCATTTTCAAACCGCCATTTTTCAATTTCTTTTTCATTGCCTGAAAGCAGAATTTCCGGCACGATCATGCCTTTATAGTCTGCCGGGCGAGTGTAAACAGCCGGAGCCAGTAAGCTATCCTGGAAAGAATCTGTAAGGGCTGAAGTCTCGTCGGATAAAACACCTGGAATTAAGCGTATTAATGCGTCCGAAACAATGGCAGCGGCTAACTCACCGCCTGAGAGTACATAATCACCAATGCTGATCTCATGGGTAATCAATGCCTGTCGTGCACGCTCATCGACACCTTTGTAATGTCCGCAAAGGATAATAATATTTTTGAATAAAGAGAACCGGTTTGCCGTCTGCTGGTCAAAGGTTTTACCATCCGGAGTCATATAAATAACCGCATCGTATTCCCTTTCGTTTTTTAAGGTGCTAATGCAGCGGTCAATGGGTTCAACCATCAATACCATACCGGCGCTACCGCCATAAGAGTAATCATCAACCTGACGGTGTTTAAACTGGGTGTAATCCCGCAGGTCATGAACCACTACTTCGGCAATTCCTTTTTCCTGAGCGCGTTTTAAAATGGAATGCCCAAAGAAACTGTCGAGCAATTTCGGTAAGCATGTGATAATGTCAATCCGCATCTGATTCTGAAGCGTCGTCTTCGTTAAGATAAATTTCAATCAGGCCTTCCGGTAGTGTTGTAAATACCTGCTTGGTTTTGACATCAACCGAATGGACGATTTCTTCTGTTACAGGAATAAGAATTTCAGCATCCTGGTAATCCATCATCAATAAATCCTGGCCGGTTTTCTGAAAGAAATTAGAAATGACACCTAGCTTTCCCTGGACAGAATCAATGACTTCAAAGCCAATAATTGCCTGGTAGGAAAGTCTGCCTTCGTCAGCTTCGGCCATTTGGGAAACAGGTATGTAAATATCTGACCCTACGAGAGGTTTTGCTTGCTCAACCGTTATAATGTCTTCAAATGAAAGGATACAACGCTTATGAGTAGCAAAGTTGAACGAGCTTAAAAAAAAAGGAATCTGTTTTTGTTTAATTTCAACAAAAACAGATTCCAATGTTTCGTAATCGCTAAGGTCGTCAGAAAATACCTGAACCAGCACCTCACCTTTTACCCCATGAACCTTGACGATGTTTCCCCAAAGGATAGTATCTGTCGGATTCATAGTTTTAATGTATTAAAATTACTCAGCTGCTTCTGCTGGTGCATCTGCTGCCGCTGCTAAATCAGCTGCTGCTACCGGGTTTTCTGCTACGATTTTCTTAGCACGAACCTGCTCAGCTTTCGCTTCTTTAATTTTAACTTCAGCCGCTAAACGAGATTTTTTATCAGCTTCTTTTTTGCTAACTAATGCATTAGCTGCAGAAGTTTTAGCTGATTCTTTTTTGCTAACCCAAGCTTGGAATTTCTGATCTGCCGCATCCTGAGTGATAGCACCTTTGTCAACACCTACCTGTAAGTGTTTTTTCAACATAACACCACGCTCTGATAAAATAGTACGTGCTGTATCTGTTGGCAATGCACCTTTCATTACCCAGTCAAATGTTAATTCATCATTTAATACCACAGTGGCAGGGTTGGTATTAGGGTTGTAAGTACCCAACTTCTGGATGAATTTACCATCACGTGGAGATCTTGAATCTGAAACCACGATGTCATAAAGAGCTAATTTCTTTCTACCTCTTTTGCTTAAACGAATTCTAACTGCCATAGAACAATTATGTTTTGTTGTGAAACATGTCGATGGATCCCGTCCATCTATTTTTAACGAACCACAAACTTACGGATTTAATCCACAATTGCCAAAACTTTGCTGAACTATAATTCTTCCATAGACCTACTCTCTTAATTTTACTGCGTTTTCACATCCTTTTTTGGGAATTGGCGGCTCAAATGCTGAATTTAGAGTTCAAATTCACTTTGCCTTATGATTTCGATTTGTTTTGCAACCAATAATAAACATAAACTGGACGAGGTTCGGTCCAAAATCAATCCGCAGATAACTATTTTATCCCTGGAGGATATTGGCTGTCGCGAAGAGTTGCCGGAAACTTGTCCCACAATTGAAGAGAACTCTGCTCAAAAAGCACAGTATGTAGCTCAAAAATACAAGGTTAATTGTTTTGCAGACGACACCGGACTATTAGTCGATGCCTTGAACGGAGCGCCGGGCGTTTATTCTGCCCGCTATGCCGGTCCCAACTGCTCACCGGAAGACAATATGAATAAACTGTTAACGGCTCTTCAAGGTGTAGAAAACCGCAAGGCATCTTTTAAAACCTGTATTACACTCGTTTTAAATGGCAAACAACTGCAGTTTTCGGGTGAAGTAAATGGTGTTATTTTAACAGAACGGCACGGGGAAAAGGGCTTTGGCTACGACCCGATTTTCAGGCCCGATGGTTACACTACTTCTTTTGCAGAAATGTCGATGGAAGAAAAAAATACCATCAGCCACAGAGCATTAGCTGTAGCTAAATTGTATGATTACCTGGCAGAGTCAAAATGAAACCTCCTTTGGTCATAGGCATTTGCGGCGGCAGCGCGTCCGGTAAAACATATTTAAAAGATCTGCTGCTCGCCCGTGCGCCCGAAGGAAAAGTTGTGCCTTTTACGCTGGATAGCTATTATTTACCGCGCGACTGGCAAAAAAAAGATAAAAACGGCTATCTGAATTTCGATTTACCCGAAGCGCTCAATACGCAGAAAATGATTTATGATTTTCTGGATCTGACCAATGGCTTTTCAATCGAACAACCTGTCTATCAATATAAAATTTCTCCTCCATCCCTGGATTTCAGGATTATTGAGCCTGCCCCGGTCATTATTGCAGAAGGAATTTTTCTGTTTCATTATAAAGAAATCAGGGAACGCATTGATGCGAAGGTATTTATTGATGCTCCTTTTGATATGAAGCGCAAACGCCGGATCGAACGGGATATCCGGGAACGGGGTTATGAACTGCCTGAAATCGAATACCGTTTTGATAATCACGCGCAGGACTCTTATAATCAGTACGTTTTACCTTATCAGCCAGAAGCCGATTATCAAGTCATCGATGATGAATCCTTTGCAAAAACTTTCAACGAATTGTTAAATCTGATTTTAGCCTATTAATTTGCGTTCTGATCTGATTTATTTAGCTTTGCAAGCTATAAAATGAAAAAACAGTACTCATCATATTATTTCACGCTACTTTTTGCATTGATCCTTACAATGCTGGGGGCAGTTTGTTATTCGCCAATACTACATGCGAATACAAAAGCTGTTGCTGAAAAAGCGTCTAAAGATGATGGCGGCTCAAGTAAAGCCGAACAGGTAATAACCATCGGTCAGCATGTTGCCAGCACTTTGTCTTTTTCTTTTGAAAGCAATACTGATTTAATTGCCAGTGATTTTAATTTTGTTCATTTTGGATTGCCGTTTGAAGTTGTTCACCGCGTTCTTTCTGCAATCTTCCAGAATTCATATCTGAGTAATATTTTTCCTTTTGCCATTTCGGCCCAGGCCCCATAGTATTATTCCCCTGATGTAGCATTCATAAGTCTGCCCTTGTGGCAAGGCTTGTAAAGACCTTTGCATAAAAGGTTCAATCCAGTTTTACCCAATACAATAATATATTTACTAACTAACAATGAGAAATAAGAATTTAATTATCGCGCTCACAGTAATTGTTACTGCACTGAGCTTCTTTTACATCTCATTTACCTTTGTAGCAAGAGGTATTGAGAAAGATGCTATTGACGCGGCAACCCAGGCCGATGGTAAAGTCAATGCCAACATCAAACAGGCGTACTTTGATTCAATTTATGACAAACCTGTTTACAACCTGCTTGGAGCAGAATTTACCTATAAGCAGGTTAAAGAACTTGAGATGGCTTTAGGTCTGGATTTGCAAGGTGGCATGCATGTTGTGCTTGAAGTTTCTCCGGTAGAAATTTTAAAAGCAATGGCTGGCTCCAATGCAGAAAATGCAACCTTCAAGCAAGCGCTTGAAAACGCGAAAACAAAACAACGCAATAGCCAAAATACATTCCAGCAATCATTCTTTGATGAGTACCGTGCATTAGCAGGTACTGATAATCTGAATAAGATTTTTGCGAACGCTTCAAACAAAGATAAAATCACGATCAACTCAACAGATAAAGAAGTTGAAAAAATGATCAACGATGAAATTGATTTATCTGTTGACCGTTCATTCAACATTCTTCGTAACCGTATTGATAAATTCGGAGCAATCCAGCCAAATATTCAACGTGTAAGAGGCACAGGCCGTATACTTGTTGAATTGCCGGGTGTTGAAAACACGCAGCGTGTACGTAACTTATTACAAGGAACTGCAAAACTTGAGTTCATGGAAGTTTATCAGATCTATGAAATATCTGATAAAACAAACCGTATCAACGACTACCTGGTTACATTAGCTGAAGAACAAAAAGGCACTAATACAACTGTAGATACTGCTGCAGCAAAAACTACGCAGGCAGACAATTCATTATTAGTAAACTCAGGTGCAGATTCCACAACTACTGCAAAAGCTGATTCTGTAAAACAGGATAAACAAGACACATCAAAAGTTTCAGACTTCTACCGTCTGATCCGCGCACAAGGCGGCTTGATCTACGAAACCAAAGATACTGCAACAATCAATAAGATCCTGAACATGCCTAAAGTGCAGTCTATTATTGGTAACGATTTACGTTTTGTTTGGGATAGAAAAGCAAATATTTCTGATGACGGCATCGGATACATTGAACTTGTACCGGTAAAAGTTGGCCGTGATGGCAAGGCGGCACTTTCTGGAGACGTTATCACGAATGTTAGCTACAACCTGGCTACAGACGGAAAAGGATATGAAGTATCTATGCAAATGAACCCAAGCGGTGCACAGGCATGGAGAAGAATCACAAAAGAAGCTTCTACTGCTCCTGCGCAAAATCCAAACCTGAAAAGACGTATTGCAATCGTGTTGGATAACGCTGTTTATTCTGCACCGGTTGTGCAGGTAGAAATTCCAAATGGTAGCTCTTCAATTTCAGGAGACTTTACATTAGAAGAAGCAAAAGATTTGGCTAATATCCTGAAAGCTGGTAAACTTCCTGCACCTGTACGTATTGTTGAAGAAGTTGTAGTAGGTCCTACACTTGGACAAGAAGCAATCATGGACGGTTTAGTATCTATGTTTGCAGGTATTGCAATTGTAGTATTGCTATTGATGATGTACTACAACAAAGGTGGTTTTGTTGCTGATATCGCATTGCTCTTTAACATCATCTTTACATTAGGTTTCCTTGCGTCACTAAATTCTGTACTTACGCTTCCTGGTATTGCCGGTATCGTATTAACAATCGGTATGTCTGTGGATGCGAACATCCTGATCATGGAGCGTATCAAAGAAGAACTTGCTAACGGCAAGTCATTATTAGCTGCTATTGAGCTTGGTTATGATAAAGCATTCAGCTCTATCTTTGACTCCAACCTTACAACTATCTTAACGGGTGTTATCTTATTCTTCTTAGGTGAAGGTCCTGTAAAAGGTTTCGCTACGACGCTTGTTATTGGGGTACTTTGTTCATTCTTTACTGCTGTATACATCACTAAAGTAATTTTATTGTGGATGGCTCGCAACAAGAAAGATGATGCTGTTTCTTTCGACACATTCATTTCTAAGAATGCATTTAAAAACCTGAACTTTGACTTTATCTCTAAGCGTAAAATTGCTTATATCTTCTCTTCAGCAATTCTTGTTATTGGTTTAGGTCTTACAATCATGCAAGGTGGTTTGAACCTTGGTGTAGACTTCAAAGGTGGTCGTTCTTACATCGTTGAATTCAAAAATCCGGTTGTAGCATCAGACCTGAGAGCTGGCTTGAATGATTATTTTGAAGGTGCCGGTTCTGAAGTAAAAACTTACGGTTCAGAAACAAAAGTAAAAATCACAACAAGTTATCTAGTTGAAGACGAATCTGCAGAAGCAGATAAAATAGTAGTTGCTGCCCTAACAAAAGGAGTGGAAAACTATGCGAAAGGCAACACCTTCGAAATTTTAAGTTCTTCTAAAGTTGGTGCTACTGTAGCGGATGATATTAAAAATGCTTCATGGAAATCCATGTTGGTATCATTGATTGGTATCTTCCTTTACATCTTCTTACGTTTCAAAAAATGGCAGTTATCATTGGGTGGTGTTGTAGCCTTATTCCACGATACACTTATGGTTCTTGCAATATTCTCGATTCTGCGTGTGTTCAATATTGACTTTGAAATTGATCAGGTAATTGTTGCTGCATTGCTTACTATTATTGGTTTCTCTATCAACGATACCGTTGTAATCTTTGACCGTGTTCGTGAATTCGACAGAGACTCTCACAAACTGAACATGGCGAAAATGTTAAACGCGTCTATCAACAGTACCCTTAGCCGTACCATCATGACAACGGTTATCGTATTGGTTTCTGTATTGATCCTATTCATCTTCGGTGGCGAAACATTAAGAGGTTTCTCTTTTGCATTGCTGATCGGGGTTGTATTCGGTTCTTACTCTACCATCTTCATTGCGGTACCGATGTTGTTGGATTTAAGATCTAAAGCTGAAAAAGAAGCTGACGACAAGTTGTTGGCTTAATCAGTACTGATATGAAATTAAAGCCTCCCGACCCCGATAG
>JAGKWN010000124.1 GCA_021151805.1 Cytophagaceae bacterium
AAATAAAAAGAGGTCCTGCATAAATGATGCAGGACCTCTTTTTATTTATTCACTTTATATTTATTCTTCTGTTGTTTTCGGTGTATTCTTTTTACCTGCACCGATCGGAATATTCAGCTTGATAAAAACGGAACTGTTATTCTGATTTCCCGGCAAGTCCTTGTATACATCCACTAAACCATAATAATATTTGACACCAATGGTCATACCATGTGTCTTTTGAAGTTTGTAGCCCAATCCTCCCACAAGTCCGAAATCGATACGGGTAAACTGGTCGGTGTTTTTTTCCTTGATCTTTGCACTCGTACCGCCGCTATCTGATTTGAATTCGACCCAGGCTTTCGTCATTAAGCCCGCTTGCGGACCAGCTTCCAGATAGATTCTGTTTTTAAATTGATACTTGGCCAATAGAGGTACTAAAAAATAATCGATCTTCTGACTATATATACCGCTGGCGTTATATGTGGCCGCATGTAGCTGAGACAAATCAGATGCTGTTAAATCTTTCGTACCTAAATTAGACTTCACCAGTACACCTGTATACAGGCGCCAGTTTTTTTTAATTTCAACATCAAAATACAATCCCAGGTTAAATGTAGGCAGCATCTTTGAAGATTGCATAGACTTAATATGCGAAAAATTTGATCCGCCTTCCAGACCAAACTCCACCTTGTCTGAATTCAGCTTATCGCCAAAGAGCAGAGAAATCAACACCTGCGACTGTGCCTGATAAGTAAATAAAAAAACGATTAAAACAACGATGTTTCTTTTCATATTAATACTATAAACTATTGCTAATATAATTCAGCAATAACATCTTTTCAAAATACTTCATTTAAGCCAAGATAAAATCCCTGTGCACCATAGTCGCCAAAGGCATAATCAAGATTCAAATTTGTGCGCGCCTTTTTATCGATCATCACACGCAAGCCAGCTCCATACCCAACATTAATATAGTCGAATAGATTAATTCCTCCCAGCCTGCTGCTGGCTGTAGTGCCATTTACAAATACCACAGCACCGAAAGTTTCCTTTTCTTTTTGCAAAGGCACACGGTATTCCAGTTCACTATAAATTACGTCTTCTCCCCTGAACCGGCCTTGTGTATACGCACGGCCAGAGCGACCAAACTGATCCCAGCCTACTGCCGGCAAATCCATATATGGCACCTTACCACTTGTTACAAACCAGCCGTAGGTCCACAAACCAATCAGGTGACGTGGCCGGTCTTTAGACAAATGTAAATAATCCCGGTATTCCAGCCACAACACTGTGGATGATTTTGCACTGCCTAAAAATTCCGGATTGATATGTATGTTGGCAAATGCATAACGTCCCTTATATGGATTGACCGCATTATCACGGCTGTCATACAAGGCATTCAGGGAGATCCCTGAAAGCAGATACTCCTCTACGCTGATTCCTTTCTGTGTATTATATACATAATGACTGGTAAGGGTTTGTGGTGTTGAATTTAAGTCCAACACTTTATCATCAATACTATAATGGTAATCCAGGTGATAGCCAAGGCCGCCGAAGAAACGGGATTCTTTATATCGTTTCATTACTGTCTGATGAAAACGTATATAGTTAAATGCCATCATTTGTGCAGTAGAAATAGGAGCATACGGATTGTCTGAAAAATTTTCAAACCCATCAGCTATGGGTTTAGCGGATTGCGGCCCGCTCCCAAGTCCATAAGTTGGCTGAGAGGTAATAAAATAGCGGATATCAGTCAATAAATTCCAGCGGTCGCCGGCAAGAAAAGTATTTCCTTTCGCTGTAAAAATCCATTGTTTATTGGTGGTATAGATGATAGAACCCAATGCAGAAGATATGCTTGTGTTCTCAGGGTTTCCCATGAACCAGGTTGCTCCGGGAGCTAAACCAAGCATCACTCCTGATGTTGGGTTAGCTCCTATAACCGGAAGGGGAATGAATTTCACTTTACCACGTTGTTTTGACTGCCCAGAAATGGAATCCTGCTGGGCAGACAATAATAGGTGCAATGAATACAAGCAGAAAACAAGATAGATTTTTTTCATATTTGTATAGCTGTGTTAAACATATATCAACATCTCCCGATGCTGTAAAATATTCTTAAAACTGAAAAGCAATTTAAATACCCCTTACCGCTTTCTTCCTACATATTTACTCATTCCAAAGCCAAACATCCATGCGGAGTAATACTGCTGTTTATTCTCGTATGACAAGTTAATACTTAATTCCAGATCTTCTTTCAGTTCAAAGCCATATTCCATTCCCACTACCGCCTGAAAAAAATTTCTGCTCTTAAGTGAATATTCATATCCAGGTCCACCAAAAATAATCAGCTCCTTCCAAACTTTGCCCGAAGCTATAATGCTTGTGCAGATCGGATAAGTACGTTGAATGATCTCGTCGCTTTCAGGCTCAATCTCAAAGTCAGACAATTTAATATCATGCTTTATACCCAATGCAAAACGCCTGGTGAAAAAATAATCGTAATCAAGCCCCCAGGTTGGAATAATAAAAAAGGATGTTTGTTCATGAACAACTTTCTGAACATGAGAATTAGCCATTACTACTGTGAGCCGGTGTCTCTTAAAATTAAAACCACTGACTTCTCCGGAAGCCTGCTCCTGTTGGGCTAACAGATTATAGGACAAGAGCAACAGCAGAAAGCCTATATTTTTTTTCATAGCTATACAATTTAAAAACCAGTATAAAATCAACCAGTGGAACTTGTAACCATAAATTATGCCCTAACCAAATGACATGAAAACTATCCTGCCAACTATTGCCTGATTAAAGCAATATAATTACTTTTAATTATAAAAATTGGAATCTTTTTAATTTTCACTTTTAAAAAAATCAGCAATGCTACTAAAATTCCAACCACTTATTTTTTTCATTCTTTGTCTGAATATAGCCTGCACATCACCTTCCCAGCAAGGCGAATTGCAAACTAAAAAAACGGATACTTCATCTACAGGTAAAGATGTGCTACCTTCCTGGAACAATACGTACATAAAAAAATCTATCATTGATTATGTAACAGCTGTAACAAAAGAAGGAAGCCCTGATTTTATACCTGTTGCCGATCGCATCGCCACATTCGATAACGATGGTACTTTGTGGTCTGAACAACCTGCATACTTTCAACTTTTTTATGCGCTTGATAAAATAAAGGCATTAGCACCTCAACATCCGGAATGGAAAACCAGACAACCTTTTAAAGCGGTGTTGGAAAACAACATGGGTGAACTGATGAAGCAAGGCGAAAAGGGATTGCTGCAGGTTGTAGCGGTAAGCCATGCCGGCATGACTACAGATGAATTTGATCTTTCTGTAAAGCAATGGATTGATACCGCGCAGCACCCCGTAAAACATAAGCTCTATAAGGAACTTGTTTACCAGCCTATGCTGGAGCTTATACAATACCTGCAGGCGAATCAGTTCAAAGTATTTATTGTATCCGGTGGTGGCATTGATTTCATGCGTGCCTGGGCTGAGAATGTGTATGGTATTCCGAAAGACCAGATTATTGGCAGCAGCATCAAAATGAAGTATGAATACAACAATGGTAATCCAACGATAACCAAACTTCCTGAACTTGATTTTATCGATGATAAAGATGGCAAACCAGCCGGCATTGCAAAATACATTGGCCGAAAGCCGGTATTTGCAGCCGGCAATTCGGATGGTGATTTGCAGATGCTGCAATGGACGGCATCCAATTCATTCAAAAACTTTGAGCTCTATATACACCATACAGATTCAATAAGAGAATGGGCTTACGATCGAAAGTCGCACATCGGCACATTCGACAAAGGCTGGGACGAAGCCATTGCCAAACAATGGGCGATTGCTGATATGAAGAACGACTGGAGAATTATTTATCCCTTCGAAAAATAAAAATACAGTACACATAAATAAAAAAGCTATCCTGTTCAGGATAGCTTTTTTATGTGTTAATCGTGCTTATTGCATTTTATTTTTTCACAGGAAATGTTTCTACAGTTACTTTAGAAATTTTGCCTGTAAACTTCGATTTATCTTTATATCCAGCATAGACAGGTGTGTTCTCATCTATTCCTACATCTGCAGATTCATCAATACCAAACGTGTTGCTATTTGTTTTAGCAATTCTTCCCTCTCCTGTTTTCTTACCATCCACATACAGAGTAGCAGTACCTGCGCCACCGCGACCACCGTCGTAAACAAAATCAAGAACAATGGTATGTTTGCCCGGTGCTACTTTTTCTGCGCCTGTAATGGTATACAATTCAAGTCCTACCCAATTGTATGTATAAACAGGTTTGCCATTCTGCATATAGAAAGACCAGCCGCCAAAGTCACCACCCTGGCAGATCATCACACCGGATGCATTTGCGGGCACCTCTACTTCAGCTGTATATTTCACAGAAGTATTTTTAACATTGATGAATGCATTTTCAGCGATTCCTTTTGCTCCTTCATACAAAACCAGCTTTGTACGTCCGTTCATGAGATCGGGTCTTCCTGCAATTACTGCATCAAAGCGCTCAATAGTACGATCATCAATCGGCAATACATTATATTTAACAGCTTCCTGCATGAATAGCTTTTTCAGTTCGTCCAGTTTTTCCGGATTCTTCGCTGCCAGGTTATTTGACTGACTGTAATCTTCATTCACGTTATACAATTCCCATACATCTTCTGTCAAAGCATGTCTTGGCTTTGCTTCCCACGGTGCTTTATGTATAGTACCCGCAAACCAGCCATCATGGTAAATGGCACGATTACCTGCCATTTCGAAATATTGTGTTTTACGAACATCAGCTGCCTGCGCATTTTCAAACGAGTATTTCATGCTTACCCCTTCTATAGGCCGCTGTTCAATACCATAAACCATTTTTGGAGCCGGTACACCCACACATTCATATATTGTTGGTGCTACATCAATCACATGGTGGAATTGTGAACGTACTTCAGCCTGCGCTTTAATACCGTCAGGCCAGTGTACAACCATCCCGTTACGTGTGCCTCCAAAGTTTGAAGCAACCTGTTTTGTCCAGGTGAATGGCGTATTACCAGCAACCGCCCAGCCTGCGGCAAAGTGGTTATATGTTTCATCTGTACCTAATTTATCCATCTTGCTCAATTGCATATCAAGCGTCTCCTGAACACCATTGAAATATGTGTTTTCATTGAACATACCAATCATGCCCCCTTCGGCGCTTGAACCATTATCTCCGACAACATAAAAGAACAACGTGTTATCCAGTTCTCCCCTGGCTTCAAGCGCATCTACCAGTCTCCCAACCTGTGCATCCGTGTGCTCGGCAAAACCTGCAAATATTTCCATTTGTCTTTCAAACAAACGTTTCTCATCTGGTGTAAGTTTATCCCAATCCTTAATTGCTTCAGGCTTTGGAGCAAGCTTCGTATTCTGTGGCACTACACCAAGTTTCTTTTGTCGCTCAAGTGTTTCTTCTCGCAGCTTATCCCAGCCCTGCGAAAACTTCCCTTTGTATTTGTCTGAATATTCTTTTGGTGCATGATGCGGTGCATGTGTTGCGCCCGGTGCATAATACATGTAGAATGGTTTATCAGGCGTAAGCGACTGTTGCGTGTTCATCCAGGCAAGCGCCTGGTCTGTCATATCATTTGTAAAATGATAGTTGGGATCTTCTACATTTGGATAAGCGCGTGTAACACCATCATAAACCAATGGATGCCATTGATTGGTCTCTCCGCCGATGAATCCATAAAACTTATCAAAGCCGGAACCTGTAGGCCAACGATCATACGGACCCGATACAGATCCCTCCCATGGGGGAGTTTCATGGTACTTACCAAATGCTGCAGTACTGTAGCCATTTAAACGCAATACCTGCGCAATCGGTGTGATGGATTGCGGACGAACACCGGTATTGCCGGGAAATGCAGTTGCCAGCTCCATGATCGCGCCTGCGTTGTTGGAGTGATGGTTATAGCCAGTCAAGATCGCCGTACGTGTAGGTGAGCAAAGTGCTGTAGTGTGAAAACGATTGTACTTTAGTCCTCTGCTTGCAAGCCTTTCAAGCGTAGGCATGTTAATAGGACCGCCGAAAGCACTTGAATGCCCGTAACCGATATCATCTATCAGAACGATTACCACATTGGGTGCTTTTGCAGGAGCCTTCACTTCGAAACGTTTAGGAGCAGTGGCATTGCGCGCATCCAGTTCCGTGATTGCCGGATAAACGGGTTCCTTGATGGGAAGAACAGAACGATCCAGCGAATCAGAAGTAATGGCTGATACCTGTTCTGTTGATTTAGGGGAGCATGCATAGAGCAGTACTACACTAAAAAGAATAAGTAAAATTCGGTTTTTCATTTATTGTTGATTTTTCAGATGTTAAATGTATCGCTTTTAAAAAGTAATATAAAATCAATTCAGAAGATTATAGTAATACATTCAATTGATTTGAATATACTACTATAAAAATGACAAAGGTCATCTTTATAGTTTACCACTAAGAATCTTTTTCGATCCGCGGCCCTGGCAATGAATGAGCTTAATGCTGTCTTTATAAGAAATTGCCGTTTCTTTAATCCGTTCCTTGGAAACGTAAAGCAATTCTCCTTCAAATGCATTGGGTACACTGGGTACATAAACAGCAACCAGATCATCTGTTACTTCTTCTATAGCATAAGCCAGCTGCAAAGAGTCTTCATTTTTTAACAGCACAACTTTGTAGGCAGAACCTTTGTCTGCACCAATCATAGATTCACCCATGTGTTTCATAAACCCATAACCGGGTAAACGGTGCAACAAGTGGTCTTCAAGCCAATTTGAAATTTTCGCAGCAATGCGCAGCCGCGCAATTAATCCCATAAATAATCCAAGGGCAAGCAGGATCAGAAACACGGCCCAGTATGCTCTGCCAATACCGAAGAGCGAATGATATGGAAGCATGTCTGCAATAGGAATTGCCAGTTCCTTCAATTTATCCAATACCTTGTCAATTAAAATAAGAATAACCATCAGAGGTACCATAAACACAATACCTCTGATCAATGTTTCTTTAAAAGCAACGAGTATCTTTTTCATAAGATCAATTACATTCATACTATTCTGTCAAGTCATTTTCGGGTTTGATCCATTCTAAAAATAATTTATAACCTAATGACATAACGATAGCACCTGTAAACAAGCCAATGAAGCCGGATAACACAAAGCCGCCAATCACACCAATAAAGATTACCACCATCGGTACCGGTGCGCCTTTACCCAGCATCAGTGGTGTAAGAATATTATCCGAAAGACTCACCAGAATCATCAGCACAGACCATATAACCGCCGGCATGGTTTCTTTGGTAGCAAAAAAGTATGCAACAGCGCCTAATGAAACGATCACTGCAGGAATCTGTACAACAGCAAACACAAATACTACCAGCGTTAGAATACCCGGATACGGAACACCTGCCAGCACGAACACAACTCCATGCAATAAGGCGAGTACAAAGCCTTCGCCAAGTACACCCTTCACAACACTGCCCACAATTTTTATAGTAAGGTCTGCAAACTCATCTCCCCTGTTACCGGCAATCTTTTTAAAGAAATTCCGAATACCTGGCCCTATGTCTTCACGCACCAATAGTATGCCTGCAATACACAGAGATAAAATCAATTGCAACACACCGCCGACAGCGCTCAATATACCTCTCATGAATACCTTGCCTAGTTCTACCAGTTGTTCCTGGTGCGATACTACAAAAGCATCCTTATCGGTAGCAATAGCCAGCCAGTTCTCATAAAGTTTCTTACCAACTACTGGCAGCTCTTTGATTTTCTCATCCGGCATCGGAATGGTTACCGGGTCGGTTATATATTTTGACTTCAATTCAGCTACTTCATCTACAAGAGAAGTGATCATGATAAAAAGCGGCAGAATTACTGCAACCAGAAAACAGAAGATGATAATGAACGAAGCTGTTTTAGGTCTGTTACCGATTTTTTTCGATACGTATCTGTGCAAAGGCAGCAGCGCCAGTGCCAGTATCAGCCCCCATAGTATAACACTCGCGAAGGGAGTTAAAATTAACAGGCACCATACAATAATGATTAAAAGAAAAATCATTCGTAAGGTCATGTCATAAAAAGACGGTGTTGGGGATGAATTATTCATATAGATGTTTATTTTACTATAAAGTATACTGCTTCATGTTTATTATATATTTCTTTTAAAGGCTGATTTTACACCACCTTCAAGGAAAGACTCTGCATCAACAAGGCCATACATTTCTATCAGCTTGGCAACAGCTCCGCTCCAGCCGGTCTGGTGACTGGCACCTAAGCCCGCACCATTATCACCATGATAATATTCATAAAATAAAATATAATCACTCCAGTTCGGATCCAGGTGAAATTTCTCTGCACCACCAAATACAGGTCTTTTGCCCAGTTTGTTTTTTGTATAAATGCTGATGATGCGATTACAGATTTGTTTGCTGACTTCGAATAAATTCATCTCTACGCCAGACCCCGTAGGGAACTCGACTTTAAAACCATCACCGTAATACAGGTAGAACTGCTGCAGAGCGCGCAGAATAAGAAGGTTTACAGGCATCCATACTGGACCACGCCAGTTTGAATTGCCGCCAAACATAGTACTATCAGACTCTGCCGGTAAATAAGAAACGCGGAATTCTTTTCCATTCACATGCATAACAAACGGATTGTTCTCATGAAATTTTGAAACAGAACGAATACCAAATGGCCCTAAAAATTCATTTTCATCCAGCATCTTCGCAAGTATACGTTTAAGCTTATGCTTATCTACAAGTGCATAGATACCACGTTCATGAACACCCAGACTATTATTACCTGTCGGGTGCATGGCATCCATCAGCTCTGGCATCCTGCGTTGCGCATCACGAAACATTCCCGCCAGATCCGATAAACGTTCACGTATATCCTTTTCAATAACACTTGTTGCGCATAAAGGCAGCAAACCTACCAGCGAACGTACTTTAAGTTTCGTACAACTACCATCCGGTGAACGTAAAAGATCATAGTAAAAACCATCTTCTTCATCCCACATACTTTCATCACCTCTGCCATTCATGGCAAAAGCTATGTATTGAAAATGCTGCGTGAACTTAGCGATCATCTCTTCGTACGAAGGATCTTCTACAGATAATTCACAAGCCATGTCAAACATATTCTGGCTAAATAAAGCCATCCATGCTGTACCATCGGCCTGTTCGAGATACCCTCCGGTAGGAAGCGCAGAACTTCTATCAAAAATACTGATGTTGTCAAGACCAAGAAAACCGCCTTCAAATAAATTTTTACCTGAACGATCCTTTCGATTAACCCACCAGGTAAAATTTACCAGCAGCTGATTGAAAACAGAACGCAGAAACTCAAGATCCATCCTGCCGTTATTACCTGTATCAAGACGATGCAGAAACAAGCTTGCCCAGGCATGCACCGGCGGATTTACGTCGCTGAAATTCCATTCATATGCAGGCATCTGCCCGTTCGGGTGCATGTATGATCCGCGCAGCATCAGCTGCATCTGTCCTTTAGCAAAATCCGGATCTACAATAGACAATGGTAACGTATGAAAAGCGAGGTCCCAGGCTGCATACCAGGGATATTCCCATTTATCCGGCATGGAAATAATATCCTTATTCAGCATATGATACCATTCTGAATTGCGTCCGTTACGATAACCTTTGTGCAACGGATTTGTATTATGTTCTTCGAGCCAGCTGTCGCCGTCAAAAAAGAAAAACTGTTTGCTCCACAGCATACCAGCCAGCGCCTGGCGCATTACGTTCTTCTCATCTTCAGAAATGGAAGCTGGTATGACGGATTGATAAAATTCATTCGCTTCACGAATCCTGTCATTAAAAATGGATTCAAAAGATTCATCAAAAGCATTTCCATATTGCTGTTCCGATTTCTTCGTCAATCGTAAACGTATTGTAGATGTTTGTCCGGAGCCGATCGACACCTGATAATGCGGTGAAGCTTTCGTTCCTTTTCTTTCAGGGTTTACAGCATGTTGCAGTCCTTGAATAACCGCGTTATTAATACCATCTTTTACATGAGCGCTTTCATTCGGCGTGCCTGGAAACAACAGTTCATGGTTGGTTTCATTTTCTGTAAACAAAACAGGTATGTCCCCTTCACAAAAAAGAACGAATTCCCCTAAGGTTGAATGTTGAGCTACTACAGCAGACATCCCTTGCGGTGCAGCCACCTGCTGTAATAGTGGTTTTGATGCTGCGCGGTTCGTGGCCGAGATCCAGGCAGACCAGTCGTTGCGGAACCATAGCGCCGGCAGTATATGCAGATCGGCTGTTTCGGGTCCATGGTTCAGCGCGCTTATTTTTATCAGGATATCATCCGGTCCATTTTTGGCATATTCTATAAAAACATCAAAATAACGATTCTCATGAAACACGCCTGTATCCAGTAACTCATATTCCATTTCATGTACCGAACGCTCGCCATTCACCCGTACAAGCTCTTCATATGGATAAGCTGCCTGCGGATACTTATACAGGTATTTCATGTATGAATGACTTGGTGTATTATCCAAATAAAAATAATATTCCTTTACATCCTCGCCGTGATTACCTTCGCGGTTTGTTAAACCAAATAAGCGTTCTTTCAGGATCGCATCCTTACCGTTCCATAAGGCAACGGCAAAACACAAATGCTGCTGATCATCTGAAATACCGGCGATCCCGTCTTCTCCCCAGCGATAAGCCCTTGAACGGGCATGATCATGCGGAAAGAAATCCCATGCATTTCCATCGTAACTATAATCTTCACGGACAGTTCCCCACTGACGTTCGCTCAAATAAGGTCCCCATTTTTTCCAGGGACGAATATTTTCACGAGCTTCCTGTAATCTTCTATTTTCCATTATCCTTCTATTAAAACAAATCACCCGAACGTATAAAAATTAAACCTACATGTTATTCAGGGATACACAAGTAAAAACACTTTTTTGCTGTTGTAATATTACTGTATATTTTAAAAAAGTCCAGTATTTGTACCCATA
>JAGKWN010000125.1 GCA_021151805.1 Cytophagaceae bacterium
AACTTATTTTGAATTAATTCCTGGCCTCTAATACCCGCGCCAGCTCCTGCTGGTAGACCGGATTCAGATTCATACCGTTGTGGTATTGCGGATCCAGTGTAACAAGCCTGTCTCCTGCTTTAAACAGTTTTTGTAATTTCAGGGAAGAACCGTAATAAATCACTTCGTCCTGTTTGCCATGAAAGATCAATACCGGACAAGCGACTTTCGTGATGTATTCATCGGTGCGAAGCTTATAACGGATCATAAACGAGGGCATCAATTTAATGTATTGGTGCGCCAGATCGACCATGCTGTAATATGGAGCCAGCAGAATCAACATACCGGGTTTGTTGGTTGAACTCAGATGTGTAGCCGGACCTGTGCCGATGGAATATCCGATTACCACAATCTTCTCTTCCGGATATTCCCGCTTTAATGAATCATAAACAATCTGAATATCCGAGAAGAGTTGTTTTTCACTTTCTATTTTTCCCTGGCTTTTCCCATATCCTCTGTAATCGAGTATGAAAAAATCGTAATTGTTCTTTACATACATCTTTGCCAGATCGCCCCAGGAATCTAATGCGCCGGAGTTGCCATGCAGATAAAAGATCAAACCTTTGCTTGAATCCGCTTTAAATAACAAGCCATTTAATTTTGTCTTTTCATCTACCTGAATAAAACGTTCCTGAAAAGGCTGGTCAAAGGTAAATGTATAGTCTGCCGGCAAAGTCGTCGGAAAGAATAACATCTTTTCCTGACTGCAGGAAACAAACAACGAAGCAACTCCCATTAATATGACTATAGTGATAAAATAATTCTTCCACATAAAGGTATGAAAATGTTCCGAACGAAAATTTATTCTAATCTATTTGATGCAGACTCCAGTCCCATCTTCAAATAAAACGCCTTGGACTTGCGGATCGGTTACGGGAACTGAAATAATTTCGACTGCCTTCATAACATTATACTTTTTCACCAATAGAAAATCGGATACGGTTTTCTAAAATAGAAAGATAAATGCACTCTTACAATCATTGAATATCATTGTAATGATTTACCGCTGCAAGATAAAACGTGTAGTTGTTTCATATGTATCGTTTGAGAGCTGAAGCAGATAGATTCCATTAATCCATTCTGCCGGAATCTGAACTGTATTTCCATCATAGGAAGCGTGATATAGTTCTTCTCCCCTTACATTGAAAATTTTAAGCGTAGCTGGTATTAAAGTAGTTTCCAGCTTTAATGATAACTGGTTGGAAACTGGATTCGGAAACAGGCGTAACTCCATTTCAGTCTTTGATTTTTTCTTTATCCCGGTGGATACAGCAGCCAGATCTTTCAATACAACCGATGCATATGGTTGCAGGATAATATCTGTCGTTACAATTGTACCATCCAGATTTTTGTAGGCGGCAGCTGTTGGAAGCGTTACAGGTACTGAAAATGTATTCACAAAGAGTTTGCTGATTGTATGCGGCTGAGCCTGGCTTGTGTCTGTTGTTGTTTCATATAGAGTTACATCATCGAGCCAGAAGTTGCCATCTGCACTGGTACTTTTAAAGATCAGCGAACTGTTGCGACTATAATTGGCGGTAAAGAGAATGGAGTCTGTATGCGCCTTGGCATAAACTGTCCGGTTAATGGCAACAGGCGTTGTTATGGGTGTAGACGGCGAGTCCTGAAAATTCATACCGATCTTCACGCCTCCGGTTTGCTCTCCAGCCATTGTGTAACGAAGCAGATACTGTTTATCTTTAACCAGCGGAATGGATGCAATTCCCCAGTTTCCTTCAGATAAGAGTTGTTTGTTCTGGTATTGTCCATTTAAAGAAGCACTATTGATCTGCGAACCGGCAGGCGCTGCAACTAATGTAAACAAACTATTTCCGTAGGTCCACCACCAACCTGTACCCGTAGCAAATGTGCTGTTCTGGATCAGATTATTTCCCGAAGGAACATATGTTGCATACGCCGATGGATAATCAAAAGCGCTATGACTGCCGGCATCTGTTGTATATGCTGCTTGCCATTGAGCCAGTGTTAAACTTCGATAGCGACGTGTTGCATTGGATGTGGGATACAATGGTGTATATTCAACCGATACAACATCCTCGGCATAGGGATTACAATACCAGTTATCTGAAAACATACCAAAGGTAGCTACATTGTTTTTTTCCGTTTCAAGCAACAGGGCTTGCTGGGAAGGATGTAAACATTGAAATGTATTCCCGTTGACCATGTTATCGTGTATCGCAGCAGGTTCTATATGCGGGCTGCCTTCTGTCATAAACAACTGCGCACGGCGATTGTCGTAAGCAACATTATTTTTGATCCGGGTATTTGCAGTATTGTGAATCATGATACCGGTTTCATTGCGGTAAGTAGTATTCTGCTCGATCACATTATCATGTGAATAATCATCTGAATAAATTCCGGTTACCATTAATTTATCAGGAAATACAGTACCTTCTGCATTTCCATAACCATCATGTACGATGTTGTAAGCAACATAATTCTGTGTTCCTGTCCAATAATAAATACCGCCGCAATCATTCTTGGTAAGCCCATAATTACTGCAATGGTTATACATGGCCGTATCATTCTGATTGATATGAATAGCATTGTACCCGATGCTGTCAAGTCTATTGCTGATCACGTTTGACTTGGGCGGACAAAAGATTCCTTCATACCCTGCATCGTAGCCCTGTCCCAGTCCCGGAATAAGTCCATTCAGCTGAATGGTATTTCCTTTTAACAGGATGTTTTGTCCACCAGTAAGATTAATACCTGTATTACAGATATCACGGATCAGGCAATACTGCACGGTAAGCGCTGTATTGAAGGTGTTGTAATTTTCAAAACCACCAATGCCATCTCTCCCGCTCTGAAGAATGCGGCAGTTCTGAATGGTAATATTCCCTGTCTGGTTCATAAACACTGCATCCTTACGGCTTTTTTCCAATTGAATATTTTCTACTGTAATGTATTTTGTTCCTGAAGCAAAACGTATGTTGTTATCATACACAGAAACTTCAGCACCATCAGTAGTCAAAGCAGATGAGTATGCCGGTATCATGGATATACGTTTGGTGGCAGGATCATAAAACCATTCGCCGATGCTATCTAATGCCGCTAGTTTATTGGTAAGAAAAAAACCAAAGTAGTTCTGGATTGGGTAGCTGGTATAAAAATGTGCAGGAATTGTATATGTGATTTGTTGCGGTGTATACGAAGACACATGAAAGGCATCTATTACCCATTGCATGGTTCTCACCTTCACCATTGCCCCGTTCCATGTTCCGGCAGCATCCTGAAGCGACGTTGCCGTAAATGTTTTGGCTGTATTGTCTACATTGGTCATGCTAAGATAGCCGGCATTCGGATAACGCGCCGGTATATGCCGTTCATTGTTGACAAAAATCTGCTGTAAGGTATCCGGACAAAACGGGCAAGCAGCTTCATAGATATTTTCCGATATGGTTGTCCAGCCGGTTAATACTTCTGCACCGGATATAACCGGAGAAGTACCGTTGCCATACGCGCCTATGTAAATAGCTGTAACAGCGGAACCCGATTGTTTGATCTGCAACATTCCCCGAAACAAATCTCCCCGCTTAAATAAAACAGAATCTCCCGGCTGAAGCACTTCCTGATTCATGCGATCAATGGAACGGAAAGGTGTATTTACGGACTTACCATTGGCAGCATCATCACCGGAAGATGCTATATAATAGTTCACTGCATAGGACATCTGCAGCATAGTAAAACAAAAAAACAACAGGATTACTTTTTTCATGGTTCTTGAGTTAGTTGATGAAACAAGTATCCATAAAATCTGAAAAAGCCTTATTGCAGAAAACGAAATAATGTATGCAGAATACTAACCATATGATTACTTGACAGTTATTTTACTTCTAAGATCTGAAGGTGACTCGCCTGTATATTGTTTGAATACGCGGTTAAAGTTTGAAACATGGCCGAAGCCTGCCTGGTCGGCAATTTCCCCTATAGGTAAATTAGTTTCCTGCAGCAAACGTTTGGCTTCTGCTACTTTCACCTGATTCAGATATTGCTTAAAAATAAGTGTCGTGTTTTCTTTGATCTGTTGAGCCAGTCGGTGTTTAGCTATGCCCAACTCTTTCTCCATACCTTCCATATCAATTTCATGCATGTAGTTCGCAGCGATATAATTGCGGATCTTTTCCCAATCATTTTTTGGAACTTCATCTGAAGAGCTTGGAATATAGGGAATAAAAACAGCCGTTTTCTTTTTCTTCGTAATCAGGTAAACGGCATAACCTCCTGACCAGCATATGGAAAAAATTGCTCCGATCCAGATCAAGAAAGATATGTCCGGCGTATTTTTTAACTGAACAACATAAATGGTTTCTGTTTGATCCAAAGGTGCCAGCAACGAATTCTGTACACAGATATTTTTTATATGAGCGGCATTAAAAGCAGGGAAATCGGTTTCGGAAAAATGTTTTTCCTTATACCACCACGAAGGTACAGCAAAAGCTTGTAGCGGAATGCTATATGTATGTTGACCTGCCTGGGTTTTCAGTTCATATACAACTGGGCGCTGAAATTCTTTTCCCGAGAGACTTGTAACCTCTTCATTCAGAATAACCGGAACAACTCTACCCGCTTCTGTTTTTATTTCAATCTCAAAACTGCTGTTCTGTTTAAAGTTAAACTGACCGGATTTCGGAGTAAAACAAACACCGGCATATGGATACGGATATCCTTGCTTTAATGTATAGGTAAAAGCAATTCCCTCCGATTTCGTTTTTACAGTATTTGCTATAGAGTGTCCCTCCAATTCCTGATCAGTATATATAGTAAATGGCGCAGTTTGCGTATCATCAACAATTGAAATCGTCTTTGCAAATAAATAAATTAAACCTACAACCAAACACATGATTAAAGCTGGTGCTAGGCCAATCAGGATGCGTTGTTTATAATTTTCTTCTTCAATTGTTTTCATTACAGAATTATAACAGTAAAGTTATAAAGTAGCATTTCTTTCAGGCTTTCATTCTTTGTCCAGCTTCCATACACCACAGCAATTCTTTAACAAACACATCGGCGCGTTTATCTATAGCAGCTTTGTCTTTGGGTACACCGGCTTCATCAAACGCTTCTTCTACCTTAGGTACAGGGAACATGGCAGGAACCGTCCAGGCACGTATTTTCCAAAGCGAGAACTGTAAAGAAGTAATCACCTGGGTACCGCCAAAAGGTCCGCTTGATACAGTAGCAATTGCTACAGGCTTGCGATGCCATTCATCGTATAACAGATCCACCACATTTTTCAATGCCGCCGGATAACCGCCGTTGTATTCCGGCGTAACGATCAATACGCCGTCTGCCGATTTGATTTTTTCTGCAAATGCAAGCGTCTGCGGCGTTGGATTGGTTTGAAATCTCAATCGTTCATTAAACACCGGGAACTGGTATTCATTCAAATCTACAATCTCTACATCAGCTGATTTACTATCTTCGATATACTTTTTAAAATACAAGGCCACGCGGTTACTGTTTCTGCCCAGCCTCACGCTTGATGAAAGGATTACGATCTTGCTCATAGCTATTCGTTAAAGATTTATTGTTTTTATGTTGCACTATTCCTGAATAAAAAACAGGATAGATATAAAAAGGAACTTATGCTTAAGTTCAATTATTTTAAGAACATAATCAACAAATCTGCAGAATAACTCCCAACATTTTGACGAGCTATGACTGTACTTTTACAACAATTTTCCCCATCGTATGTTTCCCTTCCATCTGTAGGTGTGCCTGATCAATAGCATCGAATGCATACACAGCTGAAATATGCGGCACGAGCTGCTTACTATCAATCATTTCTACCAACTTATGCAGTATAGTCCTATGCCTGCCCGATGTGCCGGATACATTCATGAATTCATAGCTGATATTGATATTCTTCAGCAGATTGGTATATCCTGTAGCAGCATCAAAACTCACCGGAAGAATGGTACAAATATGTCCGTCGCTACGCAAACAATCTAAGGACTGAGTAAATGTATCTCCGCCCACCGTATCCAGGATGTAAGCCAAACCTTTTCCATCGGTGATTGTAAGAATGCGTTCTTTTACATCTTCTGTTTGATAATTAATCACATGATCTGCTTTCAGAATGTTCTTACAAAATTCAATGGATTCCGGCCGGCTCGCCGTTGTGATTACGTTACACCCAATATGTTTGGCCAGCTGTATGGCAATGTGTCCTACGCCACCGGCTCCGGCATGAATCAATATGGTATCCCCCGGCAGGATTTTCAGTTTATCATGCAATGCTTCATACGCCGTAATACCTACCAAAGGAATCGCTGCTCCAATCCTTGGATCCAGTTGCTCAACCTTTAAACAACGGATTGCTTTTACAACAACATACTCCGCATTGGCGCCTGCAAAAAACGGATCCGGCGACGCAATGATCGCATCACCTGTCTGCAGATCCTGTACAGCACTACCGGTATCAACAATAGTTCCGTATACATCATAGCCAAGCGTAATCGGAAAACTTCTTCTGGAATTAGGCATGGACCGTATGCGGCAATCAAGCGGATTGATACTGGTATAGTGTACCTGTACCAATACTTCATCGGGTTGCGGCGTTGGAATCTCCAGGTCTATTACACGGAATACATCGGCTGCATTTCCATTTTGAATAATAACATTTGCTTTCATCTTTTTTCCAGTAAAAATATTTTCTGAACATGAAAGCCTCGTTATTCAAACGGCAGTATAATATATCCGATCAGGATTTTCTCAGATCTGAGGGCCTTATGCCAAACTTTCGTTTAAAGGCATTGGAAAAGCTGCCTGTACTTCGGTAGCCACAGGCCAATGCTACATCTTCAATAGAATCAGTGGTATCAAGCAATAACTTATAGGCTTTTGAAAAATGTACACCGACCTGATATTCGAAAACCGGATTTTGAAATTCATCCCGGAACATTTTTTTCAATTTAAAAGTATTCATGCCGACTTCTTTGGCCAGCGACTCAATGGAAATATAGGTACCCGACTGATCCAGCAACTCCTTTGCGGCATAGATCTTCTCCCGGTCACTACCTGATTTTAGTAAACGATAATGGCTATAATTAAAACTTGTTGCAGCAAAAGCATATAGTTGATCAAGCATAGTCTTCTCAATAAACAGCTTTGCTAGAGCCGGATGAGCGTCTCCGAAATAATTCTGATTTTTAAACAATCCTGTCTGCTCAGTAGACATGGGCATCTCCATCGTATGACCATTAAAAGCCTGCGCAGAAAATTGATTGATCTCTTCCACCATTGCTGGTGAAAAATGCATATGAATATGATTGTATGTTGTATTTTCCTTCAACTCAGAAAAGTATGTATCTGTATTGGTTTTGTACAACAAAGCCTTACCAGCGTTAAAAGAATACATGTGATTTTTATGCTGGAAACTTTGGGAGTACCCCTCAAGACATAAAACCATTTTATAAAACGACTCCTGATAGTTAACCTGAAGCAATAAAGATTCCTGTGTCTTGAAATAAAAAGCATGCAGAGACGAGCCCAGAATACCTGCATAGCTTACCTCCTTGTAAAACTGGCAGCCATAGGCACCTGCTTCCGGATCTTGTCGTTGAATTCTCATAAGGAACTATTTATACAATAAAAAACGTCCGGCTTCTTAGTTTACTAAGCGTCCGGACGTTTCGATCTTGCTCATCATTTTTTAGTAACTACGGAGTTTTTCAAATGTTCTGTCTAGTGTGCTTACTAATTTATCAATAGCACCGCTTACAGATGCTTCAACGGTATCAGCGTTATGGGTAACTGCTATCGGTTTCAGTCCTTCTACGCGGGCTTCCAGCATGCAACGCTTATCGTTTCCCCCGCTTTTGCTACTGTTCTCATCCGAAAGGTGTACTTCAATACGCGTAATGTTCTCACTAAAACGATCTAAAGAATCAGAGATCATGGAACTCATGTAGCTAGCAGTACGATCATTACCAGCTATGTTTTTGTCTGTGTTGAATTGAATAGTCATCGTATTGAAAATTTGGTTAATCTAAATGTAATCTATACTTGTTTTACGGGACAAATAAGCCTGCGGTTGTCTGTTTGAATGGAAATTATTGACAAAATACATTCTTTGTTTTGAATGCGCCCCGGCTTACTTTTTAACCTTTTTGATCTGAAGCTCCGGGTCATCTTTATGAGGCTTTTTCTTATTAAAATCCTCATTGGTTTTCGCTTCACTCAGGGAGCCTTTACCGGCAACCGGCTTGGATGATGTTTTTAAATTTTTAATTGTAGCCATAGAAAGTATTGTTTGGTTGATTTATCTAATATGCTACTTTCTCCGAATAAACAAAAACACAAACATCCTGAATATGTGATTCATATAAGCTTTTTTGGAAATCGTGTAAATTTCACCCATAAGACAAAATATTTATTTACCTTGTATATATTCATTACGTATTGGCTAATCATAGAATGAATTTTATTTCCCCCGGTCTATTAAAAGCTTTTTTTATTTTATTCGCATACGTATGCACGCTGCACATAAGCACCGGACAGGATTCTACACATGTTAAAAAAGACAGCATCGCGCAAACAGATATTATAGAAGTAGTGTTCAAAAAACATTACGAAAAACAATCCATTAAAATTAAAAAAAATCAAAAAGTATATTTCACGCTGTTTCCTGCGGTAGGCTATACACCGGCAACAAGCCTGGCTGGCGTGCTGGCAGCGAACGTTGTTTTTTTTACCGGCGATCCTAAAACTACCTATGCTTCTGTAATGGCAACCAGCGCAGCTTACACTGCCAACAAACAATTCGTATTCCCTATCCGGTCAAACATCTGGCTAAAAAATAATTCATGGAACCTGATCGGCGACTGGCGGTTCATGAAATACCCGCAAAATACGTATGGTCTGGGCGGGGCAACGGAAAAAACAGATGCGAATTTAATTGATTACAGTTACATACGTTTCTATCAGTCTGCCTTACGGAATGTGTATTCCAAGCTATACGTTGGTGGCGGTGTAAACTTTGATTACTTCTACAACATCAAAGAAAACTGGAACGGATCTGAACCGAGTGATTTTGATACCTATGGCGTGGGTACCGGTTCCTCGTCTATTTCAGAAGGATTT
This sequence comes from Cytophagaceae bacterium, assembly GCA_021151805.1. Lineage (GTDB taxonomy): Bacteria > Bacteroidota > Bacteroidia > Cytophagales > Cytophagaceae > Cytophaga. The sequence goes on from JAGKWN010000125.1 coordinate 9,151, forward strand.
AATCTCCAGTGTTTATGGGATAACCGGAAAAACACGATCAATCCGGAAAAAGGCAGCTACGTAAATTTTGTATACCGCTTCTACCCTTCGTTCATGGGCAATACTACTCCGTGGGCTTCCATTTATGCAGACTTCAGAAAGTACATCAACTTACCATCAAAAGGAAAAAACATCTTAGGCTTCTGGCTCTTTTACTGGGGTGCTCCACAAGGCACTGCTCCTTATCTGTTGTTGCCGAGTAATGGTTGGGATACATACACCAACACCGCACGCGGTTATGTACAGGGAAGATTCAGAAGCATCAACATGCTGTATTCAGAAGTGGAATACCGTTACCGGATCACAAAAAATGGGTTGCTGGGCGGAGTCTTTTTTGTAAATGCTGCGACTTATTCTGAACCCGGCGATGGAAAATATAAATATGTATACCCAGCTATAGGCACAGGTTTACGTGTTAAACTCAATAAAGACTCCAATACAAATCTGCTAATTGATTTTGCTTTCGGTCTGAAACAATCCAATGGCTTTTACCTGGATGTAGGTGAGATTTTCTAACATCAATTACAACGAATAAACTTATCGCCTGTTCTCTTTTTTAATCCTTTCAATGACCTGTTCAATAGAATATCTCAGAAAAGAGTCGCGGGTCTTTTTATGTGCAGCTTCCAGAATTGGAATGCAGGCAAAGGTACCAACCGTTTCCAACGGTGTACAGATCATTGTTTTCAAATGACTGTCTTTGGCAGCTGTAAACAATTCAAGCAATAAAGGTTCTACTTCACGATCATTTGTTTTGGCAAGAGCGAGGATTGCATTCGTCTTCAGATCCAGTGATCTTTTTTTTGCCAGTTGTTTGATAGGTTCTATATTCAGCGTGTAATTTGTTTTATCCATATTACCTATCCCAATCAGAATGGAGCTTTTGCATTGAATGTCATTTTCACTTTCAAGATGTTTCATCAGCAAATTAAACAAATGGTGATCCGTCCGGTTTCTGCATAAATGTCCCAGACAAAAGAAAATAGTATCTTTCTTTGCTTCATATGAAGGAGTCTCAAGTAAGTGCAGCAATTCAGCCTTCTCCTCATCGGTATGCAGGGTTTCAGCTCTCCTATAAGCATACCAAGAAACATCATCGGTACCGCTTATTTCTGTTCTTCTTTTTCTTTCCAACAAAGGTGAATAAATAGCATCTGAAACCATTGTATTCACAAGGAATACCATATTATTCATCTTCAGATCGCCCTCAAGTTTTAACCGGGCTTCCTCAAGTTTTTTTTCTGTACTCTTAAAGATATTGAACATGAAAAGTAAGAGATAATAAAGGTTTATGCTGAATATCTATTTTTGAATTGAAAAAACAAAATCCATATATGCGGCAATAAAACGTCCGCGATTTAAAAGGGTATTTTTATATAAGAATTCTATAGAAAAATTTGAAACAGGTTATGTAGCTACTACATAGCATACTTTTCTTATTTGTACATAATTGCTGAAAGTTTTTTTTCAAATAAGACTAAATCCAGCGTGTATTCATGACTTTCAACAGCATAATATTCCAATTGCTTCATTTCACTTAGCATGTGAAAATAAGTTCTGGTAGCTTTACGTCCAGTTATAAAAATACCATCTAAATAACATGGAGACACACAATCTTTATCAACGATTTCAAAAACTATGGCAGAGTCGGAACAGAATAATACATTTGTCAGCCCTGCACCATGAAAACCAATAATTATTTTGGCATGATGAAACATTGAAACCTGTTCCTGTAAGGAAAAGTTTTCCAGATTTAAATAGTAAACTTATAGTCAACTAATAATTCCTGTAGCCCTTCTTCATTATTCAACCTTCTATTTGATCGGTTTATATATATATATAT
>JAGKWN010000011.1 GCA_021151805.1 Cytophagaceae bacterium
GAAAAAATATTTACTAGCCTTATTTTCCTTCCTTATTATTAGTGGTTCCGGGTTTGCTCAATGCCCAGGCACTTCCCTCCAAGCCGGAATCATTGGAACAGATCAAACTGTTTGTATGGGATCTACTCCTGCACCTATCATGCAAATAACTCAGCCCACAAATGTGACCGGCTTCTTAACCTATAGCTGGCAGCAATCTTCCTCTATAAGTGGGCCATGGACAACAATCAGTAGTGCTACAAATGCTTCCTATACACCAATGCCGCTTATTAATACTACTTACTTCAGAAGAGTAGACACCGACCAGGGAGCCGCTGCACCCTGCAATGTTGCAACAAGTAACCCTGTAACCATTAGAGTATCTAATATTAACCCAGGCACAATCGGCACAGATCAGACGGTTTGTTATAATACTATACCTGTACCATTCACAGAAATTACAGCTGCTTCAAACCTGACAGGTACACCAACGTATACATGGGAGGTTTCGTCATCAAACATTCTTGGTTCATTTGTAACAATTCCCGGTGCGACCAATACAAGCTATACACCTCCGATAGCCCTTACCAAGGATGTATATATCAGAAGAATAGTAACAGACCCAACAAAACCAGCACCTTGCAATACAGCCACAAGTAATACTGTTCACATCACTGTACTGCCGCAGCTTACAGCCGGCACGATTGCAGGCGATCAGATAATCTGCGCAGGAGCGATGCCTGCACCATTTACAAGTACAAGTTTACCAACAGGCGGCAGCGGAACATACTCATACCAGTGGCAAGCAGATGAATCGGGCACAATATTAACCATTGCCGGAGCAACAAATGCAACATACACCCACGGCATGCCAATAACAACAACAACCAAATTCCAGCGGGTTGAAACTTCCGGAACATGCGCCAGCGTAATAAGCAACATTGTTACTGTAACAACAACTACACCTGAAACGGTGACTGTATCTCTAAATGACCCTGGTCCGATATGTCCAAGTGCTTCGCCAATTACCTTCACAGCAATTGTAAAATCAACTGATTTAAGTACGATAAATTATCAGTGGTATTTAGAAACAAAACCAGTTGGCAACAATTCCGCAACCTATTCATACACACCTCAAAGCAGCGACAATGGTAAAATTGTAAAAGTAGTAGCAACAACTTCAGACGCTTGCAATACGGGCCCTGCAACTGCAACCGTTACGCTTTTAGTTGTTGACCCAGTAACTCCTAGCGTATCAATTTATTCGTACAATAATCCAACCTGCGAAGGTTTTCCGCTTACGTTTTCAGCAAGCTCAATAGCTGCAGGAAAGAGGACTTACAAGTGGTATGTAAACAATACACCTGCAAGCACAAGTCCGACATCTGTATTCACATCAGCAAATCTTACAAACGGTGATGAGGTATGGGTAGAGATGACATTGAGTGAAGCCTGTGCAGTTGGTATAAATTCTTATGCATCAAACAAAATTAAGGCCATCATTAAGCCTATACCAAATTCTACAATCAATGAACCGGACCAAACCATTTGTGCTGGAGCATCTTTTACATTCACTTCAAGCGGCACAAGCGTTATACCAGAAACCAAATTTCGTTGGGCTACAGGATCACCGGCTAACCCTATAATCATTCCGGGCGCAACAAACAATACATATACGGCAACTAAAGCTGGTGATTATTTTATTATTGAAGACAATGGTACGTGTAACGCCTCAGGCAAGGTAGTAACTCTCACCATTGACCCTTGCGGCGGATTCAGTACATCCATCTCAGGGCCGAACCCAATTACAGCCGGACAACAGAATGCGGTTTACAGTGTGTTCAATCAGGCAGGTTTTACATACGAGTGGTCAATCACCGGCGGTACAATCGTGAGCGGACAAAATACAAATTCTGTAACCGTTGACTGGGACGCTCCAGCTATAGCAAATGCAAGGACAACTGCTTCAACGTATTCTATTTCTGTGAAAGAAACAAACCCTTCTAAGCAAAGTAAAACAACAACACTCAATGTAAATGAAATTACCACTGGTGTCACCAAATCACTTGCGCAGTCGGGCATCACATTATTCCCGAACCCTGCTGCTGAATCTTTCAGCATCGAGATGCCGGAAAGCGGCGTTGCCGTACACTATGAGATCGTTGATCTGACGGGCGTTTCCGTAGCACAGGGGAATTTTATTTCTACCGGCAATGCTGAAAAAATCACAGCCGATTTTGGTGCAGGCATGTACCAGGTAATCCTGCATTACAACAATACTGTTACATGCGGAAAATTGAGCAAGGTACAGTAAGCATTATTTCCGTTTCATTATAAATATCATGGAAAGGCCGGATCGTATAGTGAATCCGGCCTTTCTTAAATCATCGGGTTACCTTTCCATATACTTATATATTTACCCATAGCTTAAATTATTCATCTACACATGAAAAGATATATACTCTCATTTTTATCAGTTACAGCTCTTGCTTTTACAAGCTTTGCACAATGTGGTGGAACAACAGTGGTTCCGAGTGTAAGCATTACAGCAGACCATGCCACAGTCTGTCAAGGCACAGCGGTAACCTTTACCGCAACACCTATAAATGGAGGTAGTGCACCGACTTATCAATGGAAGTTAGGGGGTGTCTATATAGGCGGTGCAACCAATGCTACCTATACCTCTTCCAACCTTCAAAACGCTGATCAGATATCGGTTACTATGATCAGCAGTGACAACTGTGCAAGCCCAGTGGTAGCTGTATCAAATATATTCGTAATAACTGTAACAACTTTAGTAACATCTGCAGTCAATATTACAGCTCTCTACACAACTATATGTGCCGGGACTTCCGTAACCTTTGAAGCAAACTTTGCAAATGGAGGGCCAGCACCTACCTTTCAATGGGAAATAAATGGTCAAGCTGTACAAGGTGCAACTAACTATACTTTTACAAGTTCATCGTTACACAATGATGATGTTATTAGTACTATTCTTACCAGCAGCTCAAACTGCTTAACTTCACCAACGGCTGTTTCGAATGGTATCACCATGACTGTAAAAAGTCAGGTAATACCAAGTGTAAGCATTACCTCAAATATTACAGGTAATACGTGCGAAGGTAACAATCTTACATATACTGCAACAGCTATCAACGGAGGATCTGCTCCATTATACGAATGGTTTGCAGGAGCCGTAAGTCAAGGTCCTGCCAGCAATAGTAATGAATTTACTTTAAAAGGTATATCTCCAACGAACAATGCAGTTAGCGTAAAATTAACAAGCAGCGAAGCCTGTGCAAACCCTGTCACTGTAACTTCAAATATTATTACGATACCAACAGACCCTGCTAAAGTATCCGCAGGGAAAATAGGTTCCGATCAAACAGTCTGCTCAGGTAGTTCAGTAACCATTAACGAATTAACAGCGGCACAAGGCACAACGAATTCTCTTCAACATACCTGGGAATATACACAGAATCTTTCCGGATTATGGACTTCTGTGCCTAATGAATATAATACCAGCCTTACTATACCTTCACTAACAACAGATATGTATTATAGAAGAAGCGTAACAGATTACGGATCAACTCCTCCGTGTAATGTGGCGCTAAGCAATATTGTAAAAATAACTGTTGCGCCCATGGAAACGATGACTGTAGTGCTTAATAATCCAGGGCAGGTATGTGCAGGTACGAACCTGAACTTTACGGTAACCGCAAACATCTCAACAGCAGGCATACCCGGTGCACTTAGTTATCAGTGGTACCTGGGTACTAATCCTGTCGGAAATAATTCTTCAAGCTATTCATATACGCCGCAAAGCAGCGACAATGGTAAAACAGTAAAGGTAATTGTAGCATCCAGTGGTTGTAACTACGGATCTGTTACTTCAAATATAATAACCCTTGATGTTGTATCACCTGCTGCACCAACCGTAACCATCACTCCATCAAACAACCCAAGTTGTACAGGCGCACCCCTTACCTTTACAGCAACGGCTACAGCTGCCGGCACGAGTCCGACTTACCAATGGTATGTGAATAGTGCGGCTGCAAGCATAGGCGCAACAAATAGCACCTTCACAACAACAAGTCTTGTAAATGGTGATCAGGTGTGGGTTGAGTTGACATCAAACCACGGGTGTATGATTGGTACTAATCCATTTAAATCAAATACAGTCTCCATGGTTATTGCCTCACCAATCGCTGCACCTGTGATCAACGAGGGAGATCACTCTATGTGCTCACCAAATGCTTTTTATTTTACCTGCAGCTCCATATCCAATGTAAGCTACCAATGGAAACACAATGGAACGAACATAGCTGGTGCAACCCGTGCTACTTATGAGGCCACTGAAACCGGTAACTATACCGTTGAAGTTTCGAATGGAACATGCAGTCCTGCAGAATCAGATCCTGTTACGTTAACAATCATCAATACGCCTATTGCAAATGCAGGGCAGGATCAATATGTATTGGCGGGTACGGAGGTAACTCTGAATGCAAGCGGTGGTGAATTGTATTCATGGACACCTACGCAAGGTTTAAACAACTTCCTAATCAGCAATCCTACAGTAGTCATTTCCGAAACAATAGAATACATGGTAAAAGTTTCTGATCAAAGCAACACATGCAGTACTACAGATGCTGTAAAAATTTATGTAACCAATGTTACACCAGGTTCATTCAGTACTTTTATTAATGGTTTAAACCCTATAATTCCCGGATTACAAAATGTTTCATACGGTGTGCCGAACCAGGCATCTTTCTCTTATGTCTGGTCAGTAACCGGAGGTACGATCGTAAGCGGCCAAAATACAAATTCCGTTCTGGTAGACTGGGACCCTGCACCAGCAAATGCAACAGCACGCACAACTGCTTCGTCTTATTCCATTTCTGTAACAGAAACCAATCAGGCGAAGCAGAGTAAAAAAACCACACTGAACATTCAACAAATTACAACCGGTGTTACTAAATCACTTGCACAGTCAGGCATTACATTATTCCCGAATCCAACTGCTGAATCTTTTAACATTGAAATGCCTGAAAGCGGCGTTTCGGTGAACTATGAGATCGTTGACTTGACGGGCGTTTCCGTGGCACAGGGGAATTTTATTTCTACCGGCAATGCTGAAAAAATAACAACCGATTTTGGTGCGGGTATTTACCAGGTCATTCTGCGTTACAACAATACCGTTACCTGCGGAAGATTGAGCAAGGTGCAGTAAAAGTCTAATTAATTTTAAATAAAAGCTGAGCATATAAATATGTTCAGCTTTTTTTATGAACCTCAGGTTACTTTTTATTTTTGAAATGCATTAACATATACTTTACATTTATTTAAAATTTTCAATATGAAAAAACTTTTACTGCTAGGGATATTTTTTACATGTGTGTGTAGAATGTCGTATGCTCAATGTTCAAAAGCTATAGTATCCATTACCGGTCCTTCACCGGTTAATATTTGCGAAGGCACGCCATCAAAGCTATCTGGGCTTATAACCCTCACTTCCCCTCCTATGACAAGTGGTTATACCTATTCATGGCTAAAGGTTTCCGGTAGCGGAACAATTGTTCTGGTACCTCCAACTACACTAACAAATATAGCTTCATATCCCGGCACGATCGCAGCTCCTGATTACACAGGCATTACAGGATTAGCAGCAGACGCTGGCACTTACATATTACGCGTTGAAGATGGGAACGCAGGAAATTCTGTTTGCTACACAGAAGCAAGCGTAGCCGTGATTTTTAACCCCAAGCCTGTAATAACAGGCAATCTTGATGTCTGCAACGGATACACCTCTCAGTTAACGGGCTCAGGTATCCCGCATGCTACTACTCCGTGGACATCTGCAACATCAACTGTAGCAACCGTAAGCGTTACAGGTGTAGTAACAGGTGTTGCTGATGGAACAAGCGTTATTACTTGTAGAACAAGTGCCGGTTGTATACAAACAGCTGTTGTTACCGTACACTCAGTCAGAATCACAGGAACTTTAACGCTCTGTAAGGGTTCTACCACGCAGATAAAAGCCTCCGCTACTGGGACATGGACATCGGCAAACCCTGCTATAGCTACAATAGATAATACAGGTTTAGTAACCGGTATTGCTCCAGGCACAAGTGTCATAACCTTTAGCGACAGTTATGGTTGCAGCAGAACCGCAACGATTACAGTAAGCGATCTACCAACTATTACGGGAATATTAACTATCTGCGAAGGATTTAAAACACAGTTGATTGGATCAGGTATTCCTCAGGCTACAACTCCATGGACATCACTCAAAACAAGCGTTGCGACAGTATCACATACTGGAACTGTAACCGGTATTGCTGCAGGAACAAGTACAATAACATACATGACCAATATGGGCTGTATACAAACGGCTGTTGTTACTGTAAACACACGTCCTACAATCACCGGAACATTAACGGTTTGTCCGGGAGCCACCACGCAGCTGACAGGATCCGGCAATGCAGCATCATGGACATCTATGAACACAGCTGCCACTACAGTAGATAATACAGGTTTAGTAACGGGAATTGTTCCAGGCACAAGCATCATAAAGTATACAAATGATATAGGCTGTTCCGAAACTGCAACAATAACGGTTTTAAATGCAGCACTGACACCATCCATATCAATCATTCAGGATAAAACAACTATCTGCGAAGGTAATCCTGTGACATTTACCAGTAGTAAAACAAATGCATTTTCTCCGGTTACCTACGAATGGTTCATTAATAATATAAGCCAGGGACCAGCTTCTTTATCCAACACGTTTACTTCATCTTCATTAACACCTGGAAATGTGGTTTATGCCAAAATGATTATGGACGCACAGTGTGGTAACAATGCAACAGAAGTGCTGTCAAACAATGTATCCATTACAGTCTATCCGGTTGTTACTGCCGGTACCATTGGCTCTGACCAAACGATCTGTTATGAAGGTCAACCTGCAATGATTACTGAAACAACCGCTCCCACAGGTACATCCGCCTCTCTGGTTTATATATGGGAGCTTTCGCCGACAGGGCTTCCCGGAACGTTCACTCCAGTTACAGGAGCAACAAATGCAAACTATACACCTGGCAGACTTACACAGGATACATACATCAGAAGAACAGTTATAGACCCAAGTATACCAGCACCTTGTAATACAGCCGCAAGTAATGTTGTTCACATCACCGTACGACCGCAGCTTACAGCCGGTGTAATCAATGGCGACCAGACAATATGTGCAGGAGCAGTACCTGCAGCATTCACAAGCGCAGGCTTACCAGCAGGCGGCACGGGTACATACACGTATCAGTGGCAATCAGATGTAGCGGGTACATTCGCAGACATTGCAGGAGCAACGAATACAACATATGCTTCAGGAGCTTTAACAACAACTACAAAATTCCAGCGTGTGGAAACTTCGGGTACATGTGGTACCGTAGTAAGTAACCTTATTACAGTGTCTGTTGCTAATTCAGTCACTCCAACTATATCGGTCACGACTTCAAACAGCCACGTTTGTGAAGGCTTTCCGGTTACATTCACGGCAACAGCTACAGGCACCGGCAATAATCCGGATTATCAGTGGGTTGTGAATGGTGTATCTGCAGGCCCTGGTACAACAGGCCCCATAACTCAAAACGTATTTACAACAACATATCTTGTAAACGGTGACCAGGTATGGGCTGAATTCACATCAAGCCTCGGCTGTCTGATCGGTAGCAATCCATTTACGTCGAATAGAATCACAATGGTTGTTAAGCCTATGCCTGCACCAGTGATCAACGAAGGTGACCAAACGGTTTGTGCAGGAAATAATTTCACATTTACTTCTACCGTTTCTGCCGGATCAACCTACCAATGGGGTATAAATGGAACATATATTCCAGGAGCAACAAACGATACATACAATGCTACTCTTGAAGGTAATTATGTGTTGTATGAAAATAACGGAATCTGTAATGCAATTTCTGCACCTGTAACGATTACCATCGACCCTTGCGGTGCATTCAGTTCTTCCATCACCGGACCAAATCCAATTACACCCGGACAACAGAATGTTGCTTACCGTGTAGCAAATCAAGCGGGCTTTACGTATGAATGGTCAATCACTGGTGGTACAATCGTGAGCGGACAAAATACAAATGCTGTAACGGTTGATTGGGACCCTGCGCCAACTAATGCAACAGCACGTACAGCTATATCGGTCTATTCGATTTCTGTGAAAGAAACAAACCCATCCAAGCAAAGTAAAACAACCACACTTGAAATCAATGAACTTACAACCGGTGTTACCAAATCACTTGCACAAGCTGGCATTACATTATTCCCGAATCCAACTGTTGAGTCTTTCAGCATTGAAATGCCGGAAAGCGGCGTTGCGGTAAACTATGAGATTGTTGACCTGACGGGCACTTCGGTAGCACAGGGAAATTTTATTTCCAGTAGTGATGCAGAAAAAATCACAACCGGTTTCGGTGCAGGTATCTACCAGGTAATCCTTCGTTATAACAATACTGTTACCTGCGGAAGGTTGAGCAAGATACAATAGCAAGTCATCTGTTTATAAATAAGAAGCCGAACGTATTTGCTTACGTTCGGCTTCTTATTTTATACGTATAAATTATTTTTCAGTCAATCTAAAATCCTACCTGGTAACCGGCCAGCAAACCAATGATGTTTCGTTGCAGCGTATATTCAAAACTTTTATTGGTATAAGCCACCAGGTCATAGTAATAACTTATTCCTAAAAATATTCTGGAATATTCTCCAATCGGCACAGAGCCTTCTATACGTCCCGAAAGACCAAATGCATAAGGATTTGTTACAGTCTTCAATTCATTGGTCACCGGATGATTTGCAACGTTATATATTTCTCCGCTTTGGCTGATCGCTGTCATGCCTTTCATTCCGGCATATACAGCCAGTCCATATTTTTTTTCTGCCGGCGTAAGCGTATATTTTACATGCGTCATAATACCCGCATATACTGTTTGATTTGAATACGAAACAGTATTGTTATTCAATGTGTCAGCATATTTCTGTTTAATGTAGTCAGCAGAAAAACCCAACTCCAGTCCGATTTTTTTGCTGAGGCTTTTAGCTACAGCAGCTGAAAGTGAAAAATTGTATTCCCCTTTATGCGCATTCTCCCAATCCTTCTGCGAATAGCAATCACAGGTATTCATATAATTAATTACGATACCAGAACCCGCATACAATGAAAACGTGTGCTTTTGAACTTTTGGTTCTTTTGTGATGTAAAATTTTTGTTCAACAACAACGGGATCTTTCACAACAATAACCGTATCATATTCTACACTAACAGTAGTATCTTCGACCTGTGCAAATGCGTGAAAAAATAAAAATAGAAAACATGCAGTAACGAAAAAGCGAATCATTAGTTATTTTTTTTTCTTTTGGTTTTTAAAGTATCAACCTTATAAATTGTGTCCTGCTTGATAATATATACAGGTTTTTTAACAACCTTTTTCGGTGTATTATTTGTGGGGGCAGATATTTTTACATTTGTGGTATCAGCAACTACAGCGGCTTGCGTGCTTAAATTTTCTTTATTCTCTTCCGTTACAGAAACATTTTTGATTGAATCAACTAAGTTTGTTATTATAGCCTGCTTTGATAAAATTTCTGCAGATTCTCGTTGGGACTTTTGGTTTACAGGTAAAGCTTGATTTTGCTGAGCTCCGGAACCGTTCTCACCTGTCCCTTCCGGTAAGGCTGCTGGGCTTGTTGTTTTTTCAAGCTCCTCTGGCTTTACAGTATCAGCAGTTGAATATCTTTTGAATACAAAAAAAGCAATAAGCATTATGCTACATATAAGTAAGACGATCCTTATATAAAACATATTCTTTTTCCTTACCATCGTCGATTCGATATTACCCCAAAAATCTTCATCCGGAAGAACTTCATAGTTCTCCATTTTAGATTTCATGATCTTATCGAATGGATTTTCTTTCGAATTCATTTTAATTAGTTGTATGAATTAATGATAACGTGCTCATTAATTTTTTCCTTGCCCGAAGCAAACGGATTCTGGAAGTTTCTTCCTTAATACCCAACAGATCGGAAATTTCTTTATGCGATAAACCTTCAATACCTGCTAAGTTAAATACTATTCTATACTCTTCAGGCAATAGCTGTATATGCATCAATATGGTTTGTTCGTTCAATTGCATGAACGAATTTGTTTCATCCTGAGTTTCATCAACCTCCATATCATCCAGGTCATTGACATCTGCAGAGTAATGGATGATGTTTTTTTGATTTTTTTTATATTTCGTCAATGCGGTATTGACAACAATCCGTTTTAACCAGCCTTCAAATGAACCATTTTTCTTAAAAGAGGCTAAATTTTCAAAAATTTTAATAAAGCTTTCCTGCAAAATATCTTTTGCATCTTCTTTATTCGACATATACCTGCATGCCAGGGCAAAAAGTTTGGGCGAAAACATCTTATACAGACATTTTTGAGCATGCACCTGCTTTTTGATGCAAAGTTCGATCAACTCATTTTCTGTATATATTTGATTTTCACCTCTCATTCTGAGCGTCACCTGAGCAAAAATATATCATTATAATTATACAATAATAGCTCAATAAATGCTGTTTCTGAAGCAAAAGTTAATTTATGTTACTATTTTTTGTAACGAATCCATAAAACATGGTCTTATAATTGTAGGCAGATTCTTTAAATAATTAATTAATGTTAAAAAATCATTCTCTCCTAGTTATTCTTTTTGCCGGTAGTATTATTTTCAGTAGTTGCGCAACAAAGAAATGTTCAGATCCTGAACCTGCTCCTGCAAAAGACCCGATCATTTTTCCATCTTTACTACTCACTGAATTCAAAACCAGTGATTATGGTTTTGTAGCCGGAGTTAATGGTTTTATGGCCAAGACTACAGATGGTGGTGCAAACTGGACAGATGTAAGTCCTGGTACTACAGGAAGTTTTTACGCGCTAGGTTTTTTTGATCAAAACCTGGGATTTGCCAGCACAAATACTGGTGAAGTATTTAAAACTGTTGATGGCGGTGCTCACTGGACCAAGCTTACTACTCCAGATGACATCTATACTGATTTTGAATTCTTTGATGCAAATACAATTTTAGCTTCAGGTGGTACGACATCAACCGGTGGAGTTATGATAAAAACAACAAATGGCGGTACAACCTGGACAGATGCATCCGTTACCGGCAGTTCAACCCATTATGATTTTGAATTTCTAAGTAAAACCGTTGGTTTTGTCTGCGGCACTAATGGCCAGATTTATAAAACTACCGACGGAGGTGATACATGGACTCCAAAAACTGTAAACCTTACGGTAGCGCCAACCAGTTTACTTTTATTAGGACAGATAAAATTTGTTGATGCGAATACCGCCTATTGCACTGGCTTTTCAAGCTCCCAGGGTGAAAACTATATATTAAAAACGACTGATGGCGGCGAAACCTGGAACCAGCTTACTTCACCAACACAAACAACCAGCACCGCCGATGTATATAGTTCACTTTACCTTGATAAAAATAAACAGCCTTATATAGTTGGCGGTAATGCTGCAAACAATACTCCTACTTTGCTTACCTCTACTGATGGTGGCGCAACCTGGCAACAAGTAACAATACCTGCTACACATAGACTTACTGAATGTACTTATATTAACGGTATTGCTTACATCGTTGGCCTGGATGGCACAATTGTAAAAGCTACAGATCAAACCACTACCGCTTTGTAATTATATTTTTAACTATTTTTTTTCTTGATGCATGCGATCAGTAGCCTTTTCGCATGCATCTTTTTTTTCTTTCAAAATCAATGCTCTCTGCTCTGCTGAATTTACGCCGCTTTACACTTCGCAGCTTCCTTATCATACCGCACAAACAGATATAAATAACATGCTCTTGAAAGCCTGAATATATAAGGTGATATTGCAAAGATCAAAACAACAAAGCTTATAAAGAATTCCAGGTAAGGAAGATCAAATAATACCGTCAGAAGAAACATCGGTACAAACAACATAGTATATAAGCCATAACTCAAATACATGGCACCATAATAGAAACCTGTTTCAGGCTCCATCGGCTGGCCGCAACATTCGCATGCTTCAGGCATCAGGTGTGAAGTCTTCCATACATACATATTCGCGTGCGTAAACATTTTACCTTTATGGCAACGTGGACATTTCAGGGTTACCAGTGATAGCAGTGTACTGTTTAATGGTTTCATAACGATTTACTTTTTGTATGTGGAATTTAATTGATTCTTTTCCTGAACTCTTCCGGAGTTACACCAACATATTTTTTGAAGAACTTGGTGAAATACGAATTGTCGTTGAAATTTAATGCATAAGCAATTTCAGAAATGCTTGTTTCCGGATTGATCAGGAAACGCTTTGCCTCCAGGATAACCCGGTTACGGATCATCTCGCCAGCCGACATGCCTGTATGATCTTTACATAAAGCATTTAAATGATTGGGTGTTATATACAACAAGGCTGCATATTCCATCGGTAGTTTCAACGTGGTGAAATTTTTTTCGATCAGCTTCTGAAAGTTTTTAAGCAAGGCATAGTTATAATCCGGTGCTTGTACCGCATGCTCCGAATGTGTATGCTGATCCAGTAAAATAAAAATTCTCAAGAGCAGCACACGAATCATATCCCAGCGCAAAGCCTTTTGACCTGCAGCCTGCAGAAGTAATTCTTCGAAGATACCGGTTACTGTTTGTGCTGTTTCGTCGGATAAATTCAGAACGCTTTCCTGTGTATTTCCACTAAAGAATGAAAATGTATCCAGATAATCCGGCCTCAATAAAAATGAACGAAAGAACGCCGCCGAAAAATTTACTACATAACCTTCCATCTGTCCTTCAAATTCCCAGGTATGCACCTGGCCCGGAATCATAAAATAAATCTGGTTCTTTTGAATAACAAAAGAATTAAAATCTATGCTATGCGTTCCTTTTCCATTGGTAAAGAAAAGCAGGTGAAAAAAACTATGCCGGTGCGGAAAGTGTAAGTTTTTATGTTCTTCCAGATAAGAAGAAAGTCTGTTCACTAAAATATCGTCTTCCTTAAAATCAGAAAGTGTACAGATGTCTATGGATGGAATGGCCTTTAACATAACACTACAAAGATAGAATACCTATCTTTTAGATGATGGTAATTTACATCCTTTCAATGGTACTTTTTACTTGTGGAGGAAAATTGGGTGGAAATACAACCCTATAAAAACAAAAGTTGGCTGTAACATGCATTTTCAATGGACTAAATCCTGAAATATACGTTGTTTACAGCCAACA
Source organism: Cytophagaceae bacterium (assembly GCA_021151805.1). GTDB lineage: Bacteria > Bacteroidota > Bacteroidia > Cytophagales > Cytophagaceae > Cytophaga. The sequence goes on from JAGKWN010000011.1 coordinate 13,306, forward strand.
AAATCTTACCGAACTTCAAAATGAACTTATCGTTCTAAGTTCATTTAACTTAATTCAACGGGGAAAATCAACCCTTTAAGGACAAAAGTTGGCTGTAACATGCATTTTCAACGGACTAAATCCTGAAATATACGTTGTCTTACAGCCAACAAAATCTTCACTATCTTCAAACAAACTTAACGTCCTAAGTTTGCAACTAAATCTATGTATTGAGTCATGGCGCCTTCTTTTGTAATACCTTTCAGCGATTCCCATGCATTAAACTTTGCGATTCCCGCGATATCAAAAAAATTAGTAGGCTTTTCTATATTCACATCGCCTTCCGTTGCCTGCTTGTACAGACTATATAACTTCAACAGATTTTCATTTGATTGTGCTGGCAATGATTTAGATGCCAAAACCGATTCTTCAAATGCTTTAATTAAATCCATGATTTATTATATTTCAAAGTTATGTAATGTATTATTAATATCCTATTATTTCTTTATAAAATACTTAACGTGAGTTCCAATAAAATAGTTTCCTTATAAAAAGGTATCTTTACAGAATAATCCTAATTATTTTGAAAACGTCCATATTTGAACAATCAAGTGATATTTTAATTACTTGTGCCCCTGATCTGAGTGCCCTGACAGGCAGAGAAATAAATGATCTTTCCATCCCGATCAAACAGATTTTGCCTCACGGAATTGTTGTGGAGGGTACGGCACAGACTGCCATGTATTTATGCATGCATCTGAGAACAGCCAACAAAGTTCTTTTTTTATTGAAAGAAGCAAGAGCTGCTAATCCGGATGATCTGTATAAGGTTGCTAAAAATATTAATTGGGATAATTTTTTTTCCAACACTTCTTATTTCAGCATTGATTCTTTTGTTGAGAATAATACCATACGTGATTCCCGTTTTGCCAATGTTCGTTGCAAAGATGCTATTGCCGATTACTTTGTTGAGAAGACCGGCAAACGCCCGGATTCAGGGCCATTGCGCAATAGCGTAGTAATCTTTATTTACTGGAGAGACAGCAATCTTTCTATTTATCTTGATCTTTCGGGAGAGCCTATCTCACGGCACGGTTACCGGATCAACCCCTGGAAAGCCCCAATGGCGGAACCTCTGGCTGCAGGGGTCGTGATTACGTCTGAATGGGATCCTGCTACTCCGTTTATAAATCCTATGTGCGGCAGTGGCACGCTGGCAATTGAAGCTGCCTTGATCGGCACAAATAAAATACCTGGGTTGATCCGTGATGAGTATGCTTTCCAGCACATAAAAGGCTATGAAGAAGAGACGTGGCATACCATGAAAAAAATGGCATTAAAAAATATTAAGGATACGCTACCGCATAAAATCATTGCCTCCGATCATGATCAACGGGCATTGGATGCTGCGAAAACAAATGCAGAAAAAGCTGGCGTTGATCACCTGATTGATTTTGTCTTGAGTGATTTTCAGGATACTCCTGTTGAGCCGGGCGCTGAAGGCGTTGTAATCCTGAACCCTGAGTATGGTGAGCGTTTAGGACATGAAGAAGCTCTTGAGCTGACATATAAGGAAATCGGAGATTTTTTCAAGAAGAGCTGCGGCGGTTACAAAGGTTTTGTATTCACCGGAAACCTGGAGCTCGCCAAACGCATTGGCCTGAAACCAAAACGTAAAATAAAATTCTTCAGTGCAAAAATAGAATGCCGTTTGATGCAGTACGAATTATACGCAGGCACCAGACGTACTGTATTCAAAACAGAGGAATAGGTAATACGTTTTAAGTATGTAAAATATACAACCTCCTTAAAACATATTACTTACTACTTAAAACTTATACATCTGTCCAGTTTCTGAACACTGCTGCCTGACCTACGCGTTGTCCTGCAGCATCTGTCAGGTTACAGAGCAATGCATTTTCAATGGCAAATCTATTTCCCTGTGAAGATATACGGATGCCTCTGTAATAATCCACGTATCCTTGTCTTGCGGCAGTATCCAGTAGTCGTTGGCGATCTTCCATGCGTTCCGCTTCGGCTGAATATTTAGAAGGTAATTTTACGAAATCTTCCCAATCAATTTTCCATAACTGCTGAGCGGACATATTTGCGTAATTAAATACCGGGTCCGCCTCTGTTCCGTGCGATACAACTACAAAGGGTGCATGGTATAACAGATACGACTTATATTCGTCTGAATAGTCTACATCAAATAACGCCACTCCTTTTATTTTATAATACGTTTCAAGAATAATCTTACTTTGATTGATCACAGCTGGCAGTAACCAATGTGCCTGAATATTTTTTTGCATATTAATCTTTTATTACCTTTCAGTATTAGAATAAAAACACCAGAAGTCATTCTGTAACTTACCGTAAGTTATGTCTAAAATATCATACGAGCAATTTCTGAAATTCCCTTTATACGTTTACTCACTATTGAGTGGTTTTTTACTTGTCCTTTCGTGGCCACCATCATCGCTTGGCCCGCTGGCATTCATTGCTTTTGTTCCGCTGCTATTATTATTTGATTCCATACAACAGGATTCAAAAAAAAGAAAAGGCACCCGCTTTTTCTTTCACACATACATTGCCTTATTAATATGGAACGTTGGTTCTACCTGGTGGGTATACAACTCAACTGCAGCGGGCGGCATATTTGCAATGACCGTAAATGCACTGCTGATGTGTATTCCCATGCTGTTCTTTTATACGGTACGAAAAATTGCATCTGAATATACAGCATTGGCAGCCTTCATACTTTTCTATTTGTTATTTGAATACTGGCATCTCAACTGGGATCTCTCCTGGCCATGGCTAACCCTGGGAAATATTTTTGCAAGCAACTCCTTTCTTGTTCAATGGTATGAGTATACCGGCATATTAGGCGGTTCGCTGTGGATTCTGTTATGCAACACATTAGTCTATGCTGCATTTAAATATCCTGCAAAAAAAATGCTGCGGTTGGTTTCAGCTCTTGCCATACTGGTTCCTGTACTGATATCTGCCATCATTTATTTTACGTACGCGGAATCCGGTGCTGAGGTAGAAGTTGTTGTTGTACAACCAAACATTGACCCTTACAATGAAAAATTCAGAAGTTCTAAACATGCGATCCCTTATGAAATTCAATTTGACCGCATGCTGAAATTGAGTGAAAAAGTACGCACACCACAAACACAATTTATTCTTTGGCCTGAAACAGCGCTGCCAACAGACATCAATGAAGATCAGTTGTTGCAGCATCCGTTTGTAGGACAATTGATGGCGTATGCAAATAAAAATCATGTCAGCATTTTAACGGGCATTGATTCACACCGCTTCATGGATGAACAGCACAAAAGTGAAACAGCCCGGAAGTCTGTCGTTGGAAACTTCTATTACGATATGTACAACTCGGCTCTTATTGTCAATCCGGATGCATCGCTGGAGATCTACCACAAATCACGCATGGTACCAGGAGTTGAAAGCCTGCCGTATCCTAAAATTTTCGGCTTCGTAACATCCAGTTTAGGCGGAATCGTACAGACGATTGGTAAAGATAGTATTGCCCGGGCATTATCAAATGCCAACGGAGTATCTGTTGCTCCGGTTATTTGTTATGAATCTGTCTTTGGGGAATACGTAAGTGACTTCACACAAAACGGTGCAGACTTTATCGGCATCATTACAAACGATGGCTGGTGGGGCAACACCGACGGCCACAGACAACATTTTGAATATGCACGTTTGCGTGCCATTGAACAGAGACGATCTGTAGCAAGATCTGCCAATACAGGCATATCCGGCTTCATTGACCAAAAAGGAAATGTGCTGCAGAAAAATTCATACTGGATTCAGGATGCACTTGTTCAAAAAATAAAAATGAATAAAGAAAAAACCTTTTATACCAAACACGGAGATTTTATTGGTTTCTTTGCACTCATCCTTTCTCCGCTAGTATTAGTTGTAACAGTATTCTCCTTTTATACAAGAAAAAATGTTTGATCAGGAAAAGTTAAAACATCTTACCTTACAGGTAACCAAACTTGCACGCGAAGCCGGCGATTTTCAATTACGAGAACTTCAGAATTTTGAGTTAAGCAGAATTGAAAAGAAAGGAAGAACGAATGATCTGGTTTCTTATGTAGATAAAGAAACGGAAAAATTACTAATCGAAGGCTTAAAAAAACTTGTCCCTGATGCGGGTTTTGAAACCGAAGAAGGCACTATTGAACAGGCTCAATCAGGTTTGCGTTGGGTAATAGATCCATTGGATGGCACCACCAACTTCTTACACAAATTACCTTTATTCTCCATCAGCATTGCCCTTGTAAACAACGATCAATTATTGATTGGCGTGGTGCACGAACCATCGCGTAACGAATGTTTCTATGCCTGGAAAGATGGAGGTGCATTCATGAATGGTGAAAAAATAGAAACATCTAAAATCGCTGACATGAATGAAGCGCTTATTGCTACAGGTTTTCCTTATTCATTAAGAGGAAAAGCAGAACAATATTTTTCACTAATACGTCATTTTGTTGAAACAACACATGGCGTGCGCAGGTTAGGCAGCGCAGCGATTGACCTGTGTTATGTGGCATGCGGAAGATTTGAAGCTTATTTTGAATTCAACCTGAAGCCTTGGGATGTGGCAGCGGGCATCCTAATTGTGCGTGAAGCCGGAGGTGTGGTAACCAACTATTCCGGTGGTGCAGACCATTGTCAGACTGCCGAAGAGGTATGTGCTGCAGCCGCAGGTATCCATCCTTCCATGATAAATGCTTTTAAAAAATTATGGTGAACAAGGATCTTATAATTGATCCTTATTCACCATAACAAATTTATTCCAGTTGCTTTTTATTGCCCTTCTTCAGGCGTACATACCCCAACGTGATCACCGTGTGACAAGTGCTTATTCAATTGACTTGCCGGCACTTTAATCGTTTGTGCACGCCCTCCATCGGTAGGCTTGTGGCAGATTGTTACCTGCTGCTCTTCCTGTTGTTGCTGTTGTTTTTGCTCATCCAGTTTTTTCTGCTCCTCTTGCTTTTTCTGATCTTCCAGTTTTTTCTGCTCAGCTTCTTTTTTCTGCTGTTCCAGGATTTGTTGTTGCTTTTGCTGCTCAAGCAATTGTTGTTGTTTCTGCTGTTCAAGCAATTCCTGCTGCTTTTTCTGCTCAGCTTCTTTCTGCTGTTGTTCTAGTAACTGTTGCTGCTTCTGCTGCTCAAGAAGCTGCTGTTGCTTTTGTTGTTCTTCCTGTTGCTTCTGTTGCTCTAACAACTGCTGCTGCTTTTGCTCCTCCAGTTTCTTTTGCTCAGCCTCTTTCTGCTGCTGCTCTAATAACTGTTGCTGCTTCTGCTGCTCTAACAATTGCTGCTGTTTCTGCTGCTCTTCCTGCTGCTTCTGTTGTTCAAGCAATTGCTGTTGCTTCTGCTGCTCAAGCTGTTGCTTTTGTTGTTCTTGCTGTTGCTTTTGCTGCTCTAATAACTGCTGCTGTTTTTGCTGCTCTTCCTGTTGTTTCTGTTGTTCAAGCAACTGCTGTTGTCTTTGCTGCTCCTGCTGTTGCTGTAATTGCTTCTGTTCCTCAAGCTGCTGTTGTTGCTTTTGTTGTTCTTCCTGCTGTTTCTTTAATTGGTCTTCCTTGATTTTATTTATTTCATCATCCGTACACTCCCCTACATGATCACCGTGCGCCAAGTGAGCAGATAATGCACTTTTCGAAATTGTCAAGGTCTGAATATTCGTCGGGTTACCCGGCGGCTTGTGACAGATCGTTACTTTCTCATCTTCTGCCGGTGGAATGCCAACCGGAGGAACAACAACTGGTGGTGCCACTACAGGTTTATCTGCATCCGTACATTCGCCCACATGGTCACCATGTGCTAAGTGCGCAGCCAATGCACTCTTTGCAACCGTGATGGTTTGAACGTTATCCGGATTACCCGGCGGTTTGTGGCAGATCGTTACTTTCTCTTCTTCTACCGGTGGTGTTACTACCGGCGGCACAACTATTGGCTTGTCTGCATCGGTACATTCGCCTACGTGGTCACCGTGTGCCAAGTGCGCAGCGAGTGCACTCTTCGCAACTGTGATGGTTTGAACGTTCGTAGGATTACCCGGCGGTTTGTGGCAGATCGTTACTTTCTCTTCTTCAACCGGTGGCGTTACTACCGGCGGCACAACTACTGGCTTGTCTGCATCGGTACATTCGCCTACGTGATCACCATGTGCCAAGTGCGCAGCGAGTGCACTCTTCGCAACCGTGATAGTTTGAACGTTCGTAGGATTACCCGGCGGTTTATGGCAGATCGTTACTTTCTCTTCTTCAACCGGAGGTGTTACTACCGGCGGCACAACTACTGGTTTGTCCGCATCGGTACATTCACCTACGTGGTCACCGTGTGCCAAGTGCGCAGCAAGTGCACTCTTCGCAACTGTGATGGTTTGAACGTTCGTAGGATTACCCGGCGGTTTATGGCAAATCGTTACTTTCTCTTCTTCTACCGGTGGTGTTACCACAGGCGGCACAACTACTGGTTTGTCCGCATCGGTACATTCGCCCACGTGGTCACCATGTGCCAAGTGCGCAGCGAGTGCACTCTTCGCAACCGTGATGGTTTGAACGTTCGTAGGATTACCCGGCGGTTTGTGACAGATCGTTACTTTCTCTTCTTCTACCGGTGGTGTTACTACCGGTGGCACAACCACTGGTTTGTCTGCATCGGTACACCCACCAACATGGTCGCCATGCGCTAAGTGTTCCGCCAATGCACTCTTCGGAATGATCAGTGACTGGATATTGGCAGGATCACCCGCAGGTTTGTGACAAATGGTTAAGGTAACATTCAGGTCGTCGTTGATACCACAGCTACCTGTCATATTGATTGAACAGCTGCAATCCGTTGTTACCGTAGCGGCAAGTGAACCAGTATTCGTTTCTATACCGTTGGCATCACAGATATCAACCTTACCTGCAACAGACGCGCTGCTGTTGATCGTTGTTTGACTTGTAATGGTTATAGATGCACAGCTTTGTGACGGACCGGAAATTGTTCCGTTCATCATCATCGCATTGGTAATCCATTTTGAATTTGAAGCGAGTGTCAATTTACCTGAACCATTCAATACCGTGTTTGCACCAACACGCACAGCTCCGGAGTTTTGGAAAACCTGGTCTATATGCAGGTCACCGCCAACAATCAACTTACAGGAGTTTACAAATTCCGCAGAACCATTATCTTTCAAATTGCCTGCAACATTGATCGTGCCTGAGTTACATACGTACTTATTATTGTTGAAGCTTTGTTTCGCATTAAATGTTCCTGTATTTATAAATGTCGCTCCGGAATTTACATTGAAGTCAGAAGTTACTGTTGCCTGGCCATGGTTTTCAAATCTGCCATTGAAGGTGATGTTAGAGAACTGCACGGTTCCGTAGTTGCGGATAGCAGAAGCAGAACTATTCATGTTCAGGTTATCAAATGTTGCTGTACCATTGACAACAATATCACCGCTATTGAAGTTGATATTATGAATGGTGGCATTTGAGCAGATCACAAGCTGTCCGCCGTTCATGTTTACATTACCATTGAACGGTTTGGTTATGCAGACTTTTTTATTTGCCGGAACATTGATGTCACCATTTGATGCTTCAATGGTATCGTTGCATGTTGTGCAATTGGTGATGGAAGTTTTCTGTGTGTTTTCACAAGTACCTGTCGGACCGGTAACCACCTGTGAAAGGTTACACACAAGTGTTCTTTTAATAGTAGCCGACCCGGTAGTATTGGTTACAATAAGAATTACTTCTGACCTGCTCTTTACAGTAAGCGGGAATGAAACAATGTTGTTTTCAAACGTGAATGCTGTCGTCGCCAACGGCGTTCCGTTTACTGTAATCACAATCTGATCCTTGCTTGTAATATCTGTTAATAAAGCAGATGCTATAGTATTACAATCATCCAGTACGGCAGAAGCCGGGCCCGTGATCTTAATGGTAGGCAAAGGAATTTTATTACATACAATTTTACATGTCTTCGTTGCTGTTTTTGTCTTGTTGGTTGCAACAACTTCAACAACCGATTCTGTTGTTACAGCAACAGGTATCGTTAATAAACCGTTTGCTGGTGCGAAGGTATATTTTGATTTATCGATGAGCACCGAATTTATTTTTACAGCAATCTGATCGATCGATGTAATGTTGGTCAGTGTCATCAGAACATTTTCCTGGCAGGTAGTGGATGTGAAATTATCTGTTACCGGATTTACCAATGTAACGGTTGGCTGTAAAACAGGTGCACAAGTCAGGTGAGCCAGTTTCGTTACACTTCCCGCTTCATTGGTAACAACAATTTTAATTTCGCGATCGCCGGTATAGTTATTAATTACACGGATCGTTCCGGAAGCATTATCAAACAACACATCCGAAGCAACAACAGCTACATTATTGGCATATACTTTTATATTATCCGCCGAAGTGATGTTCTTAACCGAAGCAACTACGGTATCTCTACAGGTTTCAGATACCAGTGGATCTACAGCCGGTTTAACAATTACCAACTCAGGGGCCAATACCGGTTTGCATTGCAGCTGTATAGTCTTCGAATCTTCGCCTGCCTCATTTTTAGCTTTCACCAATAAATTACCATTGCCAGTAAATGCGTAGTTGAATGTTAATTTATTCGTTAGTGTATCATACTTCAATAAATTCCTGTCAATCGAAACGTTGTTGTATAACACATCAATTTGATTGATATCTGAAACGTTTGTTACCGCAAGTGTAAAGTTTTCTGAACAGCTTGTTGAAACAAACGGAGCCCCTATCGGTTGCAATACACTTACCGAAGGTTGTACCGTAGGCTTACACTGGAAAGAAAGCGTTGTTGTGGCAACACCGCCTTTGTTTTTAGCAGTAACTACTACAGATGTTTGTGTTTTAACTGCTACCTGGAATGACAGCATGCCTGTGCCAGCATCAAATGAAAGTACCTCTGTTGCAAGTGCAGCACCATCAACCAAAACAGTAATGTTTGAAACTGCATCACAATTTGTTACCTGCAATTGTACTGGCTCGTGGCATGTTTTTGAAATGGTATTGGCTCCAACAGGAGTTATCTGTTTGATAACCGGCTTCGGTATCACAATTGGTTTGCACTGCAATGAAATGGATTGGCTCACCACGCCGCTTGTATTGGTTGCCTGTATCACAACGGTTGCTGTTCCTGTAAACGTAACCGGGAATACCAGTATGCCGGAAGCTGTATTATATGCCAGCTGGCTTTTTGCTATTTCCGTTCCATTTAATTTTACAGAAAGATCATTAACAGAACTAATGTTTTGAATCTGTACAGTAATGCTCTCTGTACATAACGCTGAAACCACTGGGTTTTCAGATGGTGTGATAACTGTAATTACCGGCTTTGGTGCAGGCTGACAAATAAGCGTCAGTGATTTTGAAACAGATCCACCATCTCCAATTGCATTGATCACAAGCTCTGATCTGTCGGTAATTGAAACCGGTATCGTAAGTTTACCTGTATTCACATCATAAACAATACCAGCTGTGAGCACTTGTCCGTTCTGCGTTACGTGAATCGATGACTTGCTGCTTACCCCCTTCACAGTAGCTACAACTGTTTCGCTGCAGGTGGTTGACACAAAAGGTTCTGTTGTTGGGTAAGATATCTGGATTGTTGGAGCAACAACCGGCTTGCAGGTAATCACAAGTGATTGATCTGCATTGCCACCGGTATTGGAAGCATGAATATCAATCTGTGTTTGATTTGTAATGACTGCATCAAATGCAAGCACTCCTGTGTTCACATCAAACGCTAACGCCGCCTTGTTCATCGATACGCCGTTCACACGAACATCAATCGCCTGGATGGTTGTAACATTTGGTATTTTAACAACAATATGTTCTTTACACGTATTTGATACGGTTGAAGTAGTTGCAGGATATACCAGAATGATCGATGGAGGTAATACGATTGGCTGGTTCACACAGCTCAGGCTTACTGTTGAGTTTACTTCTCCGCCGGCATTCCGTGCTTTGATCAGGAATGTATTGGTTCCTGCAATCGGATAGTTAATATTCAGCGTTGCGATATTCGGGTTGAACGTATAAGCCGTACCGCTTAATGTCACACCATTGCAGGTTACTGTAATATCCTTGATCAATGAAACACCCAATACAGTTGCCGTAATCTGCGCCGTACAGCCTGTACCAGATTTTGCTACCTGTGAATTTGTTACTTCAATCGTTGGTGGTGTTTGTGTAGGTACTACTACCGGCGGCACAACATCGCAGGTTACTGTAACGGAATTTTCAACCGTATACCCGCTGTCATTTACACGGATGGTGATGGTTGTTGAGGCCGTAAACGGTACAGCAATTTTTAAGATGCCATTATAAGAATCGTATGTAAATTGATTGGATGCTAATGTTCTGCCATCCATCAATACCTGAATAGATCTGTAATCGGTTATATTTTTTATTGATGCCGCAACATTGGCAATACAATTATAGCCTACCGCGCTAACAATAGAAATCTGCGGTCGTAAGACAGGAGTTGTCGGAGTTGTTACAGCAGCACAATTGGCATATACATATTTTGTATCTCTGCCAGATTCATTTTCAGCGATGATTGTGAAAGTAGTATTACCTGCCAGCATAGTGCGAATGCTAAGAATACTTGATCCGTAATCAAAGCTATACGCTGAACTATTCAACGGATTTCCATCTGCCAACACAGTGATCTGGTTAATCGAAGAAACGTTTGTGATCGCAAGCCTGATGTCTGCTACACAATCGCCAAATGTTACCGGATTCTGGTTCGGATACTTCAGTGTAATTTCAGGTTTGTAAACGCCCACCGGAGTCGTCGGATGATAGGTGGTCTGTGTTGGCGGCTGTGAATTTGATTGTGCTGTACCGGCACCGATTGCTACTGTTAAAAATAAATTGCTGTAATGGTAACGGTCATTCTTTAAACTTGGCGTGCTGTTGTTGTTCCAACGGCTGGCGTCAAGCATGTCTGTTGACGTGTACGTATATTTATGTTCCCAACCCAGGTATACATTCGGAGATAACTTAATTCCTATACCTACACCAATGGCTCCGGATAAAACATAAGAGGTCCGGGTGCGGCCCGCAACACCATTTGTTTCATAGGTATTATCCCATAAGGTATTCAGGTCTTGTTTGGTCAATGATTTTGAAAATGTAGAAACCGAAGAGTAGTCGTACATAGTATTCGTACCATCGAGCTGATTTATTTTAGTCTGGTACCCCGTAGCACCAATACCGCCGAAACCATAGATTTTAAAGCCGCTGTGTGCTCTTAGTTTATTCAGAATCAACAAACCTTCCAGGGAGAATTCATCGGTCTTTGTATAAAAGTTGCGGTAAACAAAACCCTGGGAAGTATAATCAATAGACGGATAAGCAACACCGTTCAGGTTCTCGTCAACATTAACTCCATAAAAAGGTTTATAATCACGGCCCCACATCCACGTATGCAGGTAACGTCCACGTAGTGAAAAACCAAATACACTTGTGTTGTTGGCGATGATTTCTTTTTCCAGTGTTAAGCCCCAACCTGTTCCCAATCGTGAGTGTACATCAGCATTTTCCCAGGCCCCACCCCAGTTCATCCCAAAAAGCCATTTCTTCTTGTATGTGGCTACGGTCTGAGCTTGCGAATCAAAAAATGCTGTTAAAATAAAAAAGAACAGAAATAAGGGTATAAGTCTTTTCATAATCGAATAAGTATTGGTATGCACCTATGCTACCAAGTTATAAAAATCGTACCAATTATTTATAATTCCGGAACTTAATCCCTGTTAAAATTGTACCTTTATAAGAACGCATATGAATCAGAATATTGAATATATCATCATAGGAACTGCTGCTGGTTGGGCTACCTTTTACCTTATCCGTAGGGTTTATAAGGCTTTCCGGATTAAGGATGATGGCTGCGAAGGTTCTTGTGGCTGCGCGGCAACTGACCTGAAGAAAAATAAAAAATTATCTTAAACTTATTTTTTAGCGGAAACAATATAATAGCTCCACAGTACCTTTTTCAATGTCTTATATTGGTGGTAGGCCGTATAAACATTATTTTTTGAAAATTCTGTTGTCCCCCTGTTAAAAAAATTATAAATCCTTGATCCGATCCACCCCGGAAAAAATGCATAATACAGTCTTTTTGCCGACGGCAGAATATTTTCTGTAATATCACTGGTTTCAACGGATGTAAAACCGGTTGCATGCAGCATAGAAATAAAATTATTTTTCTTCTCAAAAAAAGGAACAGCCCAGCCATGTGCCCAGGCATCAATGGCTTTTTGATCTGCCGGTTTGAGCGCTTCATCGGTATTGATAAAAAAATCTGCCAGTATAATTCTTCCGCCCGGTTTCAATAAGCGCCAAGCTTCCTGTATAAATGCATTTTTACTATCAGCATGACAAACGCTTTCAATGGCCCATACCACATCAAAGGATGCGTCACCAAAGGTTGTCTGCGTAAAATTCTGCACCTCAACCCTCGCCTGTTTTTCAAGAACAAATTGTTTAATACTTTGGTTGGCGCGTGCAGCTTGTTTATTGCTTAGCGTTATTCCGGTAACGATTGCTTGCTTATTCTGAGCAAGCCACAATACAGAACCGCCCACACCGCAGCCTGCATCCAGTACCTTGGTTCCTTTACCGATCTTCGCTTTGTCTGCCAGAATCTCGTTGATCTTTGCCAGGGCTTCCCTGAAATTTTTTACTGTCGGATCCCAATAACCATAATGCAGTGCATGGCTTTTATTCAGATCCCAAAAATAGGTGTAATGATCTTCGCTCACATCGTAGTATTGAGCAATGTGCTGCGATGAAAATTTTCTGGAATTTTCTACGCCCATACCTGTGTTCCTTCTGTACAGTTCTTACACATGTCAATTTCACTTCTGGAGGTGAGCAATGACTTCCTGAAACGCAGGTAGGCATCGTTGTTCCAGATCTGCTTAAAACTGAATTGCTGCAGCTCTCCCATAACCAGATGCGCGTCTTTATCAAAGCAGCACGGAACAATTTTACCGTCCCAGGTAATGACACAGGAGTGCCACATTTTCCAGCAATGATTTAACAAACTGTTTTTTATGGAATAGGTGTTATCTGCATTTTTTTTGTAACGCGCGTACTTATCAATATCAGGGATCAGGTCTGAACCGTTCTTGTAATCGTAGATCTGTGCGGTCTTAAAGCGTACTTCGGTAACGCCATAGGTTTTAGCAATACGCTTCACATCTTCCAATTGATGTTGGTTTGGTTTTACTACCAAAAACTGAAAGATGATATGGGGTGTTGAAACGTTCAGCTTTTTTTTCCAGGCAACAATATTTTTTGTCCCTTCGAGTACTTTATCCAGGCTTCCTCCCACACGGTATTGTTCATACACTTCCTGCGTTGTTCCGTCAATGGAAATGATCAGACGGTCAAGCCCTGACTCTACTGTCTTACGTGCATTTTCATCATTCAGATAATGTGCATTGGTGGAAGTTGCTGTATAGATCCCCTTGCCGGATGCATACTTCACCATTTCTAAAAAAGATGTATTGAGATAAGGTTCGCCCTGGAAATAGAAGATCAGGTAGGTTATTTCTTTATATAGTTCGTCAATTACTTTTGAAAACAAGGGCAGGGTAAGCATACCTGTTGGACGGGTAAAGGAGCGCAGACCACTTGGACACTCCGGACAACGCAGGTTGCAGGAAGTGGTAGGTTCTATCGCAATGGAATACGGAACGGATGGATGAACCACGTTGCCTGTTCGTTTTGAATACTGGTAACTTACCCAAACCTTCAAAATGGTCATACATCTTTTGAAGGTAAGTTTTGAAAGTAAATTTACCGTATCACGAATAGCAATCATGCTACAAGTTAAAAATAATAACTGAATGCTAAGCTCATTCCCTGGCCTGAAGTTTTAGCCGGAGCTGCTAAATATTCAAACCATTGCAAATGGGTAGATAAAATAATGTGGTCTGCAAATGATTTGGAAATACCCAGTTCAACATCTGCCCTCCCGAAACCTCCGTAAGCAAGTGTTGGTACTATAACAAAATCTTTTTTGATGTAGTATGCCGCTTTTGCATATACCCTCGGAACATAGCCTGCCACAAATTGCTGACGCACGCCGCCCGACAAGCTTAGCTTGGGGTTCAGGTGTCTGTAATAAGCAATATTCAAGGTTGCAGGAAGCATGTAAGTCATGTCTTTAACTTCCTTGTTAATGCCCATGTTTTCAAGGATAGTACTCAGGTTTACAGGGTTAATGGTTAAAGAACCTGTAGTAAATATATTATCGATTGCAATACCCGAATACGTGTACGAACCATCACCGCTATAGGTAACTACATCATTCCAGCGTATAAAGCCCAGGTCGAGCAATTCAACGGTCAATTCATTCCGGTCATCTCTTACAGAATAAAAAAGATCCGTAGACATACCTGCACCATGCATAGGCGGAATGGTTGCATAAGTAGAATCATCGGTATAGGCAATATTGAATTTGCCATTCAGCGTTAAATAAGAACCGTCGGAAGCGGTATACAAAGAAAGATTTTTAGAATTTATTTTTTGCAGACGACCGCCACGTATAAAAGCTACACGTGCACCAAGTGTCATGTTTTCTTTCTTGCCGATATTCTTTTTTACACCCACATACAAAGATTGGTTATTGAGGTTGTACATGTTCAATGGTGTCAGGCTGGCTGTTTGTCCGGCATACATGGAGTTGCCATAGAATACAAGTTTGAATGCATCTGCAGAAAATTGAGCTGAATTAAAATTTCGATAATTAAGGCCTGCTTCAATGCGTATGTTACCGACCTTATATTGTCCGTAAAGGCCGGCTTTGCTGTCTGAACCAATACGGTTTGAAGACTTGAACCGATCAACCTGCTGCTGTTTCAGATTGTCGTCGATATACGAATAGGTATATGAATATGCTTTTATAAAAGCGTTCGTAATGGAATTCGAATTCACAAAGGCGCTTCCATATACGGAGAAATAGCCGGTGTAGTCTGTTTTCTGATCAACAGAAAATTGCTTTCCTTTTGTTGAAACTGTATCGCCTTCGCTATTCAAAGAATCGATACGGGTACGTAACAGATTTTTTCTTTCAAATAAAAACGCTTCCGGTCTATCGAATTCAACTTGTGCAAATACTGAACCTATGCACAAAAACGCTAAGATTAAACTGCTGATTTTTTTCATTTCCCACTATTCACCAAGATGCCTATATCCCCAACCAATTTATATTCTATAGCATAGTTATCGTATATGGTTATTTTTTGATTCGCCGGCTTTGTATCAAACCGGGCTGTAAATACAAGCTTCGCACCATTCTGAATCAATGTGTTTGCTTGTGCTGCACTTAGTGTAAATGGCACAGCTGATGCTTTAGGTTCAATGACTTTTCCTGTTGCATTATCAATAGTAGCTGCGAGTATGGCAGATGTTGTTATAAGGCTGTCAATCTGAAGTCCGTTTTTATCCAGAAACCGCATGACTATTTTCACGTCCATGGGAAATCCATTTGAAACCAACAGATTGAATTTACCATCCTGAAAGCCGCCTGTCTGCAGGGTATTGATATCAAAATCACTTGTGTCGGTTAGTACAAGATTGGATGCAATCAGTGTAAGTGGTATTTCTATATCCAGATATGCTTTCATATCTGTTCCTGCATAAGCGAAGTCGTTGTAGGTTGTATCGTATGGAGGAAGGCTTACCTTTGGATTCGAGTCGAATAGACCTTTATATGTTATTTTATCCGGTAAAATATTTAACAGGCTCGCAACATTTGAACCTGTAGACAAATCAATGTGTGAAAGTACCGGAATAACACGGCCGCCGCTTTCAAAAGCCGGCTCTATCGGATACTCTTTATTGATCGGAGTTCCGGATAACGCAACCGATTCCCCGGTCATACTGTTGTATGCTGTCAATTCATTCACCACAGCTTTCGCAGGTATACCTAATCCATTTTCAAAAACAATATCCATTTTAGCTGACTCAAACTGCAGACTGCTTGCAGACACATTTTTGAATGCACCAAAATCTGCTGAACCCGGACCAACACTGATTGTATCCTGCCCTAAATAACCTTTTACATAACTCGGCTTTGCATCAAGCAACGTAAGCGTAATATCTAAACTATCATTTAATGAAAGTGTAACTAACTTACCCGTATAATTGATCCTGCCAACTAAAGTATTATAGAAGGTATTATACTTTGTGCCGTCTTGTCCGGTCAGATCAAGCAGATAACCGGAGAAGTCTGAATTGAATTGCGCATAAGAGGTTCCGTTCACGGGCGCCGGCGGTACAACTGCATCAAATTTAAATATGCCATTTTCATTTGTCGCTGCCGGAATTTCATAGGTAAAGCGAACAGTGTCATCTGCTGTGCTGTATACATCTGCACGTACTGTACCCTGGCGGATGATCGTGCTTGTTAAACGGACATTATCCAGACCGGTAAGTTCTACATCGGTCGTTTCATTTACTACATCCTGTGCGGGGAAGATCGCTGTAGCTTCGGTAACAGATATATTCTGCACTTTCAGCGTCAACAGCAGTGCATCGGATGTATCAACAACAATAACGCCCGAACCAATATCCATGTCGTCAATGTTTGCATTGATATTTCCACCGATTGATTTGCCTGCAAGGTCTTGTGTTTTTGATTGCGTAGCACCCGGGACAATGTTTGTAAAAGTTTGTGTGGTTATTAAACCAGGAGGTGTGATATTATTTAATGAAAATGTCAGGTTATTGATTGTAAGCGGTAATCCGTTATTTACAGACACGATCATTTGTCCGGTCAATAAATTTGCTGATACAAAAAACTTACTGATATCTACATTGATCGGACCTGCCGTTATATCGTTCGCGCCCGGAAAGGCCAGTGGTATACCCAGCTTACCGGCAAGAATAATCTGTGCACCTAAAGGATTACCTTGTGCAATCAATTGCTTGGCAATTGTACCCAGTGAGATTCGTTGAGTGATCTCCTGATCATCTAACACCAGACTGCTAAGTTTAACTGTTTTCTTATACGGTGGAGCATTTAGCGCAACAAGTGAATCGATTGAATACTCAAAAATCTGCTGACGATTTACCAGCACAATCGCATTATTTTGATCGCTTACAATACTGCTGTCTGCAATAATATCACGAATGGTCAATTTGCTTTTTACCAACGGAGCAAGTACCTGCGTATTCCAACGCGGCTTTTCAAATTCCCGCTTACAGGAAAAATGCATTGCCGAAGCAATAATAAGTATCAGGATAAATTTTATATACGACTTTTGCATGAAACCTACGCTATATGGGGACTACAGCCATGTTTAACGTATATAAATATACCGAATGAATTTAACGAATCCAATATCTTTTTATACTAAAAGAAGATTGTGAAATTTTACACTTTTGTGTTACAAAATGTTGTAAATACAGTCTATAGTCCTTCATCCTTTACGTTGAGCTCCATGGGCTTGTAATTGTAACGTACAAACGTGCACCAGGTACAATCTTCTTCACCGCAGCCCTGCGAAAACTCATGTTTCATGATCTTTGCGTACGATTCAATTAATTGATTTGCCACCACCTCTTCATCTGCGGGTGAAATAAAGATCTTATGCTTCGTTGGTTTTTTGGTTGTGGCATCCGGTTCAACAAAATCCAATTCTCCGGTAACTACTTTGTATTGAGACTTGCGATCGTTTTCAATTAATATTTTATAAAAAATAATCTGACGCCAGTAGTCACCGCCCAATGGATCCTTCTCGGTTGGCGGAAGTAATTTTGATTTATTGGTAGAATATTTTCCTGTTTTATAATCAATCACATTGACAGAATTTCCCGACACTTCTATTTTATCTACGTTCCCTTTGATCGGAATGCCTTTGAATTCCACATTATCAATGCGGTGTTCCAGCAATACATCTTTCTGCCATTCTTCAATATAGGTAGCATAGAGTTCAGGCAATACAACCGTTGCTCCATACTCTTCATAGTTCCTGTATTCAATAGGTGTAAAGTGCGAATGAACATTTTTCAATTTTAAACGGAATGTATCGGATAAATATTCAACCGTTGGAAAACGTTTCTGTTCATCTGAAAGCATGGATGCAAAAAAATCTTTCAATGCCTCATGTATAGCAGTACCGAAGCCTGATGACGCGGTACGCGCACTTGGTACCATCAGCATGTTTTCAAAATAAAATGAAAGCGGACACTTCAGATATTTATTCAAATGCGTTACACTCAACTGATAATTTTCGAGGATTTCATTTAAATAGGTTGAATCAATCAATGGTATCACTGGCGGTTCTGTAAACTGCAGGATGTCGAGCTTGTATGCCAGGATCTCATCATCACTTACACTTACCTGTTCCGCACGGATCTTTTCATCCTGTGTAAGCTCCATCACAAAACGACTGCAAACATATTCCTTCTCGTTTACATCTTTGGCTGCATAGGAAATCTGCAGCTGTTCTTTTGCACGCGTGAGGGCTACATAAAATAAGCGGCGTTCATCTTCTTCCTTATCATGATCAACATTTTCGGTAATGGTTGCCGGAATTTTAAATCCGGTATTTCGGTCTGCTTGTCCTTCCCATTGTTTTGAAACACAACCGATCAGGAATACATATTTATATTCAAGCCCCTTCGAAGAATGTGACGTAACAAAATTTACACCCTGATCTGAATGAATAATTTTCTGCAGATTCAAACGCACATGATTATCCAGCATCTTTTGAATGGTAGATAAAAACTCTTTCAGTGTAAGCAGCGGGTTACGTGCGGTTTCTTCTTTTAAGAAATCAAAGAATGTTGTCAACACCTGCATATACCAGGTTTTTTCAGACTCGTTCATGATCCAGGAAAGTATACCACCGCGCGTTGTTATTTTTTCAAACAAAACCTGCAGGGTGATATTGTTGAATTCCTTTTGCCAGTAGGTAAGATTCATTTCAAGGGAAACAATCGCCTCAAGTGTATGTAAGCCGTACGTATGCAGTGCTGTTTTATTTGCCATCAGCTCTCGCCAGCTGGTACGCACGCCGGTTTCGCGGTTACGTGTTCTTCTGGATAGTATGGCTATATCACGTGGGTCTATATTAAAATATTCAAAATGCATCAAGCGGAACAACTGCTCTTCGCCTGAGTCGGGGTATTCATTCTCCTTCTGAATATATTTTAAGATGTCAATCAGATTCTGAACAAAAGGCAAATGCAGCACATTGATGCTTTGCTTAATATTCAATGGAATTTTTCTTTTCTCCAGCACCTTGATGATGTCTGCAACTTTTGAATGCTTGCGGTATATCACGGCCACTTCAGAAAGGTCCGCTCCAGACTTATGCAGCTCTTCCAGCTGTTTTACTATGGCAGCTTCTTCGTGCAGTTCATTAAAATATTCAATCACTTTGGGCACTACCGGTGATTGAGCAATAGCGCCTTTCGCAACGAGTTCTTTATCTAAACCTTTCACACTATTTACCAAACGCTCATTGTTATTTTTGATAACAGCCATGGAAGCATCTAATACAGCCTGTGTAGAACGGTAGTTCTCTTTTAATACAATCAGCTGCGGATTGTATTTTAAATTGAAGTCTACAATGTTTTTAATATTGGCGCCCTGAAAACGATAGATGGATTGATCATCATCACCAACAACAAAGAGGTTTGGCCGTTCCCAATACGAAGCCAGCAAATCTACCACTTCGTTCTGCGAGCCACTTGTATCCTGGTATTCATCTACCAGAATATATTGATAGCGCTCCTGGTAATTACGCAACAACAATGGATTATCTTTGAATGCTTTCAGTACCCATAGAATCATATCATTGTAATCATACCGGCGGATGGAAGCCATGGCAGTATTAAAATTGGCAAACTCGGCAATGGCGGCTTTTAGACGGGCCATTTTTTCAAGCTCGGCATAATAGCTTGCTTTCAGATCACCGGGTTTATTATTTCCTGATTTTCGTTTGTACTGATGTTCAGGATCGTCTTTAAGTTCTTCTGTATATTGATCGATCAGGCGGTACATGTGGTCTTCAGACCAGCCTTCACTTTTCATGTTTTTAAATAATTCCTTCAGGCCTTCCTGGTCGTAATAGATATCGCCTTTAAACCGTTTCAGTTTACTTGCTGAATCAAAATTATCAATGAGCTTTTGAAACAGTTCAATCGTTTCCAGTTCAGAGATGGGTTGTAGATTGCGTATGCCAAAGTAATCGAGGTTTTCCTGAATCACCTGGTTGCAGAAACCATGAAAGGTATACACATGAACACGGTATGCCTCCGGACCAATAAAATCCAGCAAGCGTTTGCGCATTGCTACGGTTCCGGCTTCAGTAAAGGTTAAACAAAGTATGTTATGCGGCTGCACCTGCAGATCTTCTGATGCCAGGATCTTACCTATGCGGGCAGAAAGAATCTGAGTTTTACCAGTACCCGGGCCAGCAATAACAAGCACAGGACCTTCAATGGTTTCCACCGCCTGCCGCTGGGCAGCATTTAATTTTTCCAGTTGCTGCTGAAATATAATGTCGTATTTGGATGCCGTTCCTGCCATAATAAAAACTGTAACAAGTATCAATATACATATTTAGATGCTGGAAAATAAACGAAACACACTCAGGTTGGTTCATAAAAAAAGAGTCACACTTTTCAGCGTGACTCTTTTGAATATTTTTTAGAAGCGTATTAGTTTCTGTAACGCAGATCTTCAATCTCCACAGATTTCTGAATAGCGGTTTCTATTACACCGTATGCAATTCTGTTATTGCGCTGCTGTTGTAATTGCGTAACAAACTGTGTATAGTCAGCAACTTCAGATTTTACTTCATTTTTCTTTTTAAGAACAATCACACCATTGTCGCCTGTAAGAGCAGCAGATATTTTATCTTTTGCAAGACCAAACAACGTTCCTACAGCTTCCGGCTCATAACCAATATTCGTGATCATGCCTGAAGACAATACAATATCAGCAGCTGTACCTGTTACAGCATCATTGCCATATGCTTTAGCCATTGCAGCGAAAGTGCCTTCAACTTTTAATTTTTCCTTAATCTTCTTAGCCTTTTCTTCAATCAATACTTTTGGCTTGATTTGATCTTTAACATCTGCCAATGGTGCTAAACCTTTCTCACGGATGCTGGTAACCAATACAACAACATTTTTGTTGTCAACAGTAAATACGTTTGAAACGTCGTTAACATCTCTATCGTCATTATAAAGCCATTTAACAATTTCCCTTGCTTCAGCAATGCCTGTAATGCCTTTAGCTGCACCATCAATGTTTGGCTGGACGAATTTAGCAACACCTACAGGATACTTTTTCAATTCTGCATGGAACGTAGCCGTATCTTTCACTACTGTTGAGAAATTAGAAGCAGCTGTGTAGATAGAATCGATTGTAGGGCTAAGCGCGATTACGTTTTTCTGAACAGATGCCAACAAGAATTTTTTACCTGTTTTTGGAACATCGATACGGATGATGTGGTATCCAAACTGCGTTTCAACAATGTTTGGTAATACACCTGGTTTTGAAGCACCGAAGATTGCATTTTCGAATGGCTTCACCATTTGACCTTTTCCAAACCATCCTAAATCACCACCTCTTGAAGCAGTACCGTCGCCACCATATTGTGCAGCCATTTTTTCAAAATTAGCGCCATTCTGAATTTCAGAAAGAATCTGCTGCGCTTTTTGTTTTGCTTCGGCTTTTTTCTCAGCCGGATCAGTTGCATTTGTTAAGAACAAGATGTGGCTTGCTTTAGCCATTACATTGGTATCATTTTCAATCTTAATAACTTTTGACAATGAATAACCTGTATTGTAAGCAAACGGGCCATAAACGCTGTCTACCTGAAGTGATGTAGCCATTGCAGCCATAGCTGCCGGTAACTGGCTGATCTGAACATAAGCAGGTTCAGCAGGAGCATCTGAGTTAGAACGGATAAATGCTGTATCGTTTTTAGCTGCTTTGAATTCTTCTTTCAAAGCAACCAGGTCATTCTTTACATAAGAACTGTCTTGTGCTGTAGGTATATTGTTGAATACTGCAAATTCAATAGATCTTCCTGCCTCTACTTCAAACTCCTTTTCATGAGCTTTCAGGTACGTTTCCATCATTTCATCTGTAACGTTGATAGTAGAATCCTGGATTGTGTAGTATGGTATATATACATATTCAGCCTCAGCCTTATCGTTCATTGCATGGTAGTAACGTTCAGCTTCTGCTTTTGTAACATATTCAGATTTTTTGATCAGGTTTTCATATTTGCTGCGTAGTCTTTCTGCAAATACATATTCCTTTAATGCCTTCCAGCGCATTTTAGTTTCTGCACGCTGTTCGTCAGTCATCTGGTCGCTTTCTTCCAGGTTTTTTAAAAACATCCTAACGTTTTCTGCAGTCTGAAATTGTTGTTTCACAACGTCAGACATGTGTTCGCCTTCAATCAGATCTTTCTTTTCTTTTTCAGAAATTTCCAGACCTGCTTTTTCGTAAACTTTCAGGTTTACTTTATCAAAAATCAGTTGGCTCCATGCAATATCATCCATATTAGACGAGTTACCGGATCCACCATACAAAGCTTCTGCTTTGATCAATGCTTTTTGAAATTCTTCAATACTTACATTGTTGCCATCAATTTCACCAACTTTGTTGTTAAAACCACCGAAAAAAGAATTCTTGGATAAAAATTCTCCTCCTAAAAGGAACAAGAGCAATGCTGCAACAATAATACCTACTACGAGGCCAGATCTTTGATTGATTTTATTGAAAATACCCATTTTTATACGTTTCTAAAGAATTGCAAAATAACGACAAACCACCGTAAAAACAAAAGTCTCATAGCGTTTTGAAGATTAATTATTTATGTTTTGGTTTTGAGGAGTCTTTGGTACCTGGATCCTGTTTGGTTTTCAACTCTTTACCCTCTTCCTGATCCTCTTTTGACTCATTGGTTTTGCGGTATGTATAGCCCAAAAACAGCATAAAAGTGAGCATATAAAAAGCATAACTCGCTGCAAATCCATGCCGCATATTCTGGTCAATGGAGATGAACAGCATCCCAACCATGGAATAAAATAATACTACGGTAAAAACACTTTTACTTTTCATAACGGTTATTTTACAGAAAAGATCCCTATAGGTTTGCGGATAGAATACGAAGAGAAATCCTGGTTTGCGTCCATACCTTCGCCCTCTACAACTTCATTCCCGGTTTGTATGGTCAAATGCTTTGCGGTATAGATTTTTTTTGTTGCCGGTGACCAGAACAGTTCTTCTGTCTTTAACTTTTTACCCTCGCGTTTGTTATCGACTACTACATTACCGGATATTTTATACAGGTTTTCATTTTTATAAAATATTGCGTAGTTCGAGGTTAAGATTGCTTTCGGATCTTTTTTTTCATCGAAAAACTCGACATAGATGCCCTGCGGGAATTCGCGGTCATTCGTTTGCAGCAGTAGCTGTACGGGTGCCTGTAGTTTCAGCTTGGTATGCCCGGAGTCACTGTATATGGTCGTGATATTTTCTGCCCGCATCATCGGTCCTTTGTAAGGTTCAACAAACTTTACCTTCTCAACATAGTTTGAACAGGCTGTTGTTATACCAAGAACAATGAGTACTATGACAACACGAACCATTACTGGATGCGGCGTTTAAAGAACCAATTATCGTAAATCACCATACTTAGCTGAATTCTGTAATAGGTTTCTGTAAGTTGGTTTGAAGCAAATGTTGAACGCTGTCCGGCAACAAGTGCCACGTTAACCTTCGGTAACAACGGCACAAACATTCTTGACTGGTCTGTCTTGTTTCTTACCCCAACCGGGATGGATGCGCCAATGGAGAATGAATAATCATACAACCTGTGCCCGTCAATAGCGATTGGTGTTGCGGTATACATAAACCCGGCTCTGTAGGTTCTTACTCTGTGTGCCCGGTACATTTTCTTATGCTCTTTAGTTGCATCAAACTGTGGAATAAATTCTCCTCCCAAATAAAGGCCAATTGAAGAAGGGTTGAGTGAATCATTCTTAAACACATTCTTGCTGTAATTTGACCAGTCGGTATACATCATATCAGCTGCAACTGTCCAGTGGCCGGGCTTTTCAAAGCTTGTGCCTAAACGCAGTGTCATTGGTAAATACGCTTTGCCGGTTGTTTCTGTCAGCAAGGAGTCTATTGTCACCTGGTTTTTAGGATTCCGTACAAATAAATTTCTGGTTTCAGTTGCCTTTATATTTGAAAAGAATTCTGCGGATGCTCCCGCTCTAAAGAAAATTGGTGTAGGCACACTTCGGGTTGAATCATGCTCTGCACCATAGGGATCTTTATAGGTAAAAGGTTGCTTTCTGTATAGTTGCTTTTCATACATTACGCCAGGTTTGAAAGAAAGTCCGCTGTAAACGGTTTTCCTTTTTGAACCCACTTCATTTTCCAGATCCGGTCTGCTCGGGTCTGAGATCAGCTGGGACGTGGCTTCCTGGGTAATATTTCCAAAATTGAACGCTGCGGTCATTCCTATAGAAAGGTTCTTTGTAAGCCCTACACCATTCATCCAGCGAAATTGATAAATTCCTCCGTCACCGATATATTTATATTTTGCACTGTAACCATTCGGGTCATCTGCTACTGGCGCCTGGTAATTATAATTGTTCTGCACAATTGTAAGCGGGGCAAGTACTATACCTGTGGTATATAATTTTGAAACCGGAAATGTAAAAGCAATATGGTTTATGTTCGCCCCATTGGTCGTAGACCGGATCTGGTCATTTTTTAAGGTCTTAAACTGAATTGTAAAACCAACATCAATTTTTACCAGAGAATCGTTTCTTCTGTACCTGAAATTCGCTAAACCGGCAGGGTTCAACAGGTTCATATACTCACGGCTCATTAACGATGATCCTGCATATCCCATACCCATATTACGGATGGTTCCCTGATAATTCATACCATCTCCAAGACCAATCCGCGAATACGGAGAATTTCCTAAACCCTGGGCATATGAGAACGACACAACAAAAAATAATATGATTATAAGGACCAGCCTTTTAAATTCAGTAAACATTATGAGTAAGTATTCTATTTAAACCTATTAAATTCAACTCCGCTATTGCAAAGATGGGTTCTTTTAGCCTCTTTTCAAAAAGAGATGCATTGCCGCCAGTCAATAATACGTTCATGACAGGGTATTTATTTCGATAGGCCTCAATAAATCCTTCCATTTCAAATAATATTCCGTTCATTACCCCGCTCAGGATAGACCCGGATGTTGACTTTCCCGTTAATTCTGCATCATTTGGAGCTAATAAGGGAAGTTTTGCTGTGTAATGCGCCAATGCTTTCAGGCGCATTTCTACACCCGGACTGATGCTTCCGCCTAGAAAGGTATTGGTTTGATCTACCAGCCCATGGGTCAAACAGGTTCCCATATCAAAAAACAAACTTACCTGGCCCGGAAATAATGTATAAGCACCTACGGCAGCTGCAATCCTGTCCGTCCCTAAGGTCTGCCGGGTTTCATAGTCAAAGGCAATAGGCAGCTTTGTTCCGGCATCTAACTTATACATGCGGCCAATATCTTTTATTGCATCCCATACTTCATCTCCGCGTACGCTTGAAACCAGAATATTTTCAGGAGACTCCTGCAGCATCTTTGCACGCACATCTTCAATGTTGCTGAATGTTTGTGTTGCAATAAGTTTATCTGCTACAAATGTTCCTGTCTTTATGAATGTGTTGCCCACATCCACAACCATATTTAACTTCTGCTTCATAGCTCAAATATAGGCAAGTTTCCAGTCTGATCGGTGCTACGATTCCGGTTTCTTGAAACATAATCCTTGTTTGCGCAGTTTAACTTTCAGGATTTGATTGGTAACTTACACAAAAGTATTACAACCATTCGCAGCACATTTCAGAATGAAAAATAAAACGTATACCGTTGCCGGGTTAATGTCCGGTACTTCTTTAGATGGATTGGATATTGCAGTTTGCCGGTTTGAACAACAAGACGGACGCTGGACCTATAAAATATTAGCTGCAGAAACACTAGACTATTCAGAAGATTTTAAAATAAAACTGAATCAGGCGATGCGGTTAACAGGCGAGGAATTGATCGCGCTGGACCGCCAATTCGGTACGTTTCAGGGCAACGAAACAGCAGCGTTTTTAAAGAAAAAGAATTTATCTGCAGATTTGGTTTCTGCACACGGACATACAATTTTTCATAATCCTTCAAAAGGTTATACACTTCAGATTGGCAGTGGGGCAAGCCTTTATGCGGCCTGCCAGCTGCCTGTCGTAACCGACCTGCGTTCTGTGGACGTGGCATTCGGCGGACAAGGAGCACCGCTTGTTCCTCTTGGTGATGAGCTGCTTTTTGCTGAATACACCGGCTGCCTCAATCTTGGCGGCATTGCCAACGTCAGTTTTATACATCATGAAAAAAATATTGCCTACGATATCTGTGCCATCAATATTGTGCTGAATGCATTGGCACTCAAAACAGGTAAGAGTTATGATGATGGCGGATCTATGGCCCGGAGCGGAAAACTCATTCCCGAACTGCTGGAGCAACTGGAAAAGCTGGCCTACTACAAACTTCCTTTTCCAAAATCGCTTGGCCGCGAATGGGTAGATGAAGTGGTGCTTCCGCTTATACATGCATTTGATGCACATGAAATCAAAGACTTGTTACACACCTATGTAATCCATTGTGCAAAGCAGATTGGCGCGGCTCTTTCAGTTATACCGATTAAAGACAGTCAGTCTAAAGTATTGATTACCGGCGGCGGCGCGTTTAATACATTTTTCCTTGAACAGCTGCGGCAATACACAAACCCGGCTATTGAACTTGTAGTGCCGGATAAAGAAACCGTGCAGTACAAAGAAGCCATTATCTTTGGCTTTCTGGGATTGCTGCGTATGTTAAACCTGACAAATGCAAAAAGCACCGTTACCGGTGCTTCTAAAGATTCTATTGGTGGAGCAGTTTATGGCTCAATCAGTGGTTTTTGCGCGGAATAAGATACGTCTTATTCTCTTCTCCATGGAACAAGCGTTTGATATTTTTCTTATGGGTAAGAACAACCATTAAGAAAATCGCAAAACCAAATACGATCACAATAGGGGTTTCTGTATGAAACCTTGGAATGAAAATAATCATCAATGGAAATGATAGCGTTGAGATGATTGAGCCAAGCGACACATATTTTGATGCAATCAATACAATCAGGAACACGGCCAGACAAACCAACGCAGCTTCAAACTGGATACTGAATACCATACCCAGCAATGTTGCAATTCCTTTTCCGCCCTTAAAGCGTTCAAAAATCGGGAAGATATGGCCGGTAACTGCTGCCAAGCCATAAATCAGCTTATAAACATCCAGTTGAACCGGATCAATAATGTCAAACCGGACCAGCAATATAGCCAGACTTGTTGCCAGCCACCCTTTAAAGATATCAATCAACATTACAATTGTACCCGCACGTTTACCCAACACACGGAATGTATTTGTTGCACCGGCATTACCGCTTCCACAGGTCCTGATATCAATACCATGATACTGCTTTCCATACCAGATCGCGGTAATAAATGAGCCCATTAAATAAGCTACAATAGCACCTAATATGATATATAGTATTTCAGTCATAATTTATTCTACGAGACAAAACGCACGATCGTTTCAGGAATTCCATTTTTGGAATTCTGCATTTTAGCGCAAATATAGCCTTTTTTTACAATATTGATACAAAATATGGATTGATTCCGTAGCTGGTCTGAATCTACTTGAACAGATTCTTGAGTTGCTCCTGATCGCGCTGTTTCTGCTGTTGCTCCTCTATGGTTGACTTATTATCTGCCGGATTTTTCTTTTCTTCCTCAGACTCATAATTCGTATCCTGTTCTTCCAGTTTGTATTTATTCGGATCGCTCGCGTCGTCTTTATACTCATCCGGATTACTTGAATTCAATCGATCTTGTGTATTGTTCTTGTCTTCCAATTGCATTTGCTTTCTTTGTTCAACAGAAACAGAATCCGTAGACAATGAATCCGTACCCGTTGAAACAGAATCAGCGCCTGCATCAAACACATTTTCCTCTTCTTCTACATTATCATCTGCAATTCCATAACGCTCTTTAAATGAGAAAACAAATTTGTTTACTTCCATAGCCTCTGCCTGAACAACAAAGAACTTAGAGCGATCCGGCATTTCGCCTTTTGTTTTGCTTGCAATAATCGTTGATACATCTGCACTGGATGAAGCATAAGCTAAACGATTCTCATCGTAGGTAATGAAATACCAGTTGCCATGTGTCGGCTCCATATAAATGGTAACAACATCTCCGGATGTAGATTTCTTAACTTCAATAAATGCATGTATGCTTTTATTGATATCCGTTTTTAATATGTTGGATAGTTCAACCGGACCAACACTGTAGAAGGTTTTATACTCCGGCGACCAGTTCATTTTTACTTCACTGAATACAATTGCTTTTTGGAAATCTGAACTCAATACAGAAATTGATTTCTGTCCTGAAGCACGTTTAGCCTTATATGTTGCTACACCACTGTTATCAATAAACTCTGCCAGTTTCTGGAACAACAGATCATCTTTTTCCTGAGCAGCTTTTGAGTCTGCTCCTGAAAACGAATTCGCTTCTTCCGTATATGGGAAAGATAAACTAGCAATAGAAGTACTCATAGCAACCAATGGTGCCGTATTGCCTTTGAACGCAAAGCCCATAAAATAATTGAAGCTATACTCATCTTCTACTAAAGAAGCTTTTCCTGTACCGCTGACATATGCTTTCACGTTCGCATCCGGGCGCAGTATATTGAACATCCCGCCGAACTTTATTTTAGAAGTATTGTCATTATAGGATAAGAAATTCCCTTTATACGATTTGCCGTTCAGTTTATCTGCAATACCTACGTTGAATTCCAATGAATCTGGATTGTACTGGAACACACCTGTTACAGGTAACAGATCCTGATCTTCCGGATGGATCTTTTCCGATATAAAGTTTGGATAAAGCTGGTTTGACTTGTTGTCAAAAGACAAAGTCGTTACCAATGGATTTCCTCTTTCCGATACGGCATTGTTCAGATCAAGCGATACTGTATTGGATGAACCGGTATTGGTATATTTCAGCCATGAAGAATAACTCAACTGACCTTTCAAGGCAAGCTTAATATAGCCTTCAAATGCAAGGAATTTTTCAGGCGATTTCATTGTAACAATCCCTTTATAAAGGATTTTATCTCCAACGAATAAGGAATCCGAATCCTGAACCTGAGCTATACCAGTCGTGTAACCTCCGGCTTTTTTCTTATCTGAAAGCGTATACTGGAAATTACTGAACAGCATCTGCAGCGTATCCGAACCTAAGTTTACATATCGGTACAATGCCTCTCCGTTAAAGTTCTTTCTTCCGTTGATGTCAATATTACCATCATATAAGTGGTGGTAATTGGTTAATGTATCAAAGTCAAGAATAGCATTGTTCAAAGTTTCCATCACCGCATTTTCGCGGATCACCACATGGTTTTTATCAGGCGTAATTTTACCATCGTTTACAACAATGTATGGTACACCGTAAATACTCAATGTTAATGAGTCAATCACATATTCTGCTCGTGCTGCATTAAACACCAATGAATCCTGTTCTTTCTGGGTAGAATAGAAATAAGAACTTTTGATGTTCACTGTATCGGTTGCCGTCAGATAGATTTTACGCTTAGCAACGTCCCAGGTACCTTTACCAATACTGGTTTTATATTGCGCATAAGGAAACTCCGTACTGGCATAACCTTCCTGTTCCGGACCAAAAGTGGCCATGCCTTTTCTAAGGTCATAATCCAGTTTGGCATGTGTAGATTTTAAGGCAGGCTTTTCCGGGTTATCCGATTTGATTCTGAATACTGCGTCGTTTGCTTTCAGGTGTTTGTCTTCGAAATGGAATTTTGGAGATTCTGTTTCTGAATCCTTCGTAGATAAGACACCCATACCATACATACCTTTGTGGGTCAGCGCAAGCGTTCCGTCAAAGGTTGCTGTTGAGTCGTATATCTTGAACGGCTCAGCGATCGATGACATATACATCGTATCCAGTTTCGGTTTCCATAATAAACGGTATGCCCCAATCTCTACATCCGGCATGGTTACTGAAGGATCGAGCAGTGGGTTTGTGCCGGCTGTTGTCACCATTTTTGTACCCACCGTTAATGTGGAGTCTTTAAAGAAGACAAAATCGGTTGAGTTTAATGTGGTATTTAAATATTTGATCTCCCCGTTTCCTCGCAAGCCCTGGTTATCCAGTCTAAGCATATTGTTGTATACGGCATCGCCGCCATACATCTTGTAGCCTGCCACTGGGGTAGGGTGCGTGAAACCCAATGAATAATCCGGCATTACCACCAGACGTTCTTCAAAGTCAGGGAATACACCGCCAGATTCAAAGGTTCCGTCAAACCCGATCACACTCGGGTCATCGTTACTCAAACTATCAACGGTGAACGGTGGAATTTTAAATTTAAAGGTTGTATCGTAGGCTCCGCCTGCAATGTCTTTTTTATCAAAGAATACAGAAGCTCCTGTTGATGCGTGGAAGATCGGATATTCCGGGAAGCTTTTCCGTGCAGATTTATTGTGCGGCTTATTGATATATAGAATCCCGGAAGAATATCTCAATTCGTTACCAAGTACTTTCGCTTTACCAGATTTTTTTGAATCGGTAGTATCTGTTTCAGAAACCGCTAATTTGATGGCATTGATGCTGGTCAATACAACATAGAAACTGTCGTAGTTGAATGCGAAGTCGGTACCGATAAACTGGAAGTTCGATGTATTGATCTTACCGTTGAATTTAAAGTCACGGTTTGCAAGGATTTCAATCGTATTGCTATCTGGTTCAAAATTTACTGAAAGCGAGTCACTGATGTATACACGCTTCACACCATGTACCGTTAATGTCTTTGTTGTAAGATCCAGCTCTGCGTTAGCACCAGATGGATTAATGGATACGAAGTTGATGTTGTCATAATCCTTTTTATCTCTTCTGGAAAGTACATAATGTCTTGCTTTGTCTTTTACAATAATCATCCCGCTACGCGTGTTGTAATCGATAAAACCGAGTTTCATCAACTGCGACATTGCTCCTCTTAATGTGGTTTCAGAAATTTTAGAACTCTCTGCCAATTCCGCAACAGAAAACTGGCTGGTCTGCATTTTTTCCGAATACCCCATAATGATCTGCAATGGGTGGAACTGGTACAAGCCTTTTAAACGGGCATATTTTGCCATCTCGTAAAATTCCTGCGACTCAAACAAAGCTGGTACTTCTGTACGTCCGTTGATAATATTGAAATCAATTTTATCGGTATTCAAATCCCAGGTAAGGGCATCTGCAGTAATTTCAATTTTATGATACGAATCCAGGAACGGAGCCATTCTGAAACCGTTTGTTTTCGTAAGGCGCAAAAAGTCTCTGTTCTTATTGAATTTAAAAACCGTACCCGGGTGGAAAATAGAATCTTTACCCTGATAGATAACAAGCTTGGTATAATCACCGGTGATCAATGAATCGCCCAATTGGAAACGGTTTGATACAGCCTTGATGCGCACTTCATTATCTTTTAAGATTTTGATTTCTGCATATCCTTCATCAATCGAAGAGCTATATATTTTTTTACCGGAAAGTGAAAAACCACCATGGTATTGAATGTTCTCATCCAGACCTTTTACAGGGATGTTGCTGTAAAAAGATTTAAACCTCGGGAAGTTTTTATCATTGTAGCTTTTTGCTTTTACACTGTTGTATTCAAATATACCGATTGGAATAGAGTCGGTCTGTTCCGGGTAATGCAGTCTGGCACCTTCTGAAGTGATCTTATATCCTTTGATCGGGAAATTATATCCTCCCAGATCACAGTATACATTGGGCAGGCCAACACTTGACCAGTCGAATGTTCCTCCGTCGCCTACAAAAACGCCGGACTTTAAAAGTAATGAGCCGGAAGTATTTTTGATCTGTACGGTATCTACTACAGTTGTTAATACCAGTGTAGCGCCGGTAATGGTAATGATCGGTCCTTCAATCGTTGGTTGCGCAGGAGGTGTATAGCCCACATCAAGCGCCTGATCCTGGTTTATCTGTACCGTATCTTCATCTTCAATAGTACTCCAGTTTTCTTCGTTCTGTTCAAAATTATCCCAGTCTTCAAAATGATTTTCTGTTG
This sequence comes from Cytophagaceae bacterium, assembly GCA_021151805.1. GTDB lineage: Bacteria > Bacteroidota > Bacteroidia > Cytophagales > Cytophagaceae > Cytophaga. The sequence goes on from JAGKWN010000011.1 coordinate 45,601, forward strand.
CAGTATCGGCAGGCATTTCATCCGGCATAGCCGGTGCTTCCTGAATATGGAACGCGAACGAACCGCCTTCTACTTTCAATGAATTGTAAGATGAGCGATACAACAAACCTTCATTGGTAATTAATCTGCAGGTGCTGAAAAATGTTTCCATTTGCGCGCCCTGCAATGTTTCGATCAGTTTATCTGTAATGATCACGAACGTATCCAGCTGTGCCCCGCCCATACCTTTTGATTGCAGGGCTGAAAGCGTTAAATAGAAATCGCGGAAGTGCGGATTCGTACGCAGCTTTTTACTTTTAACCAGTTTCTGTGAAACTTCAACAATCTTCTTTTGCTGTGCAGCACTTAAGGCGCTCCAGGTTGCACCCAACGCAGAACCCGCTTCAATACATTCCTGATTCTTGGTGATTTCCATCATCGCTGCAACCTCGCCGGGATACGCTGCAGGATCTCCTGAAAACTTTTGCTGAGCAAACACCGAAATATTCACAAGCAAACAAATAAAAAAAAGAATGGTAAGTTTTTGGATTTTCTGCATGTTCAAAATCTAAGTAATGATACTAGTGAAACGATCTTTATCCGTTTTATTTTTTTAGTAGTTTCATTGATACCCAACGATCCTTTACCTTGAAACTTTCCTTTTTAAAACCAGCTCCTTCAGCACGCGTCAAAATATCGTTTATATCTTCTTCATAAAAGCCGCTTAAAAAAAGCAGACCGCCCGGAAGCAGACGTTTATTATATTCATCCATTTCAGCCAGCAATACATTTTTATTAATGTTTGCCAATAAAATATCCACTTGTATATCGGCCGAAATAATTTCTGTGATCGTTCCCTGTCCTGTTTCTATCCTATCACATCCGTTCAAATTACAATTTTCAATCAAATTTTCAAAAGCCCAGTCTTCAATATCGAAGGCATAAATTTTCTTTGCACCTTTTTTCTGAGCTAAAATACTAAGAATACCTGTTCCGCATCCGGCATCGATCATTGTTTTATTGGCAAGGTCTGTTTCCAGTTCATACTCCAGCATTAAAGATGTTGTTGCATGGTGGCCAGTACCAAAAGACATTTTGGGGTTGATCACAATTTCGTACTTAAACTCAGGTCTTTCCGGATGAAAGGATGCTCGTACATAACACTGATTGGCAATCACCAACGGATCAAAATTCTTCTCCCACTCTTCGTTCCAGTTGATGTTCGGCATTTCTGCAAACGAGTAAGTATAGCCAGGGTTTATGTTTTGCAATGCTTCTTTAAGTTCGTTTTCAGAAAACAAACTTTGCTCAACGTATGCTTCCAGCATATGGACATGTTCGGCAAAAGAATCATAACCAATGGCCAGTAACTCTGCCATTACAAGTTCCTGCTCGTTTTCATTAACGGCGATATCAACTTTTATGTATTGCTCCATAAGAAACAAAACCCCGACGAATCGGGGTTATATTTTTTTATTTAAATTCAATTAAACGAATTTCTATAATCAGATCTCCATTACCGGGCAAAGCCCCTCAATACCACAGCCTGTGACAACAGACCAGAATATCTGATGGTCTGTGTGTCACAGACCATGGTATCAGTCTTTAATATACAGATTTATGATTAGTAAGACTTAGCGATATCAATAAAATCACGGGATTTTAAAGAAGCACCACCAATCAAACCACCATCAATATCTTTGCAAGCCAACAAACCTTTTGCGTTATCAGGCTTCATGCTACCACCATAAAGGATGCTGATTTCATCTGCTACAGCCGCACCATATTTAGAAGCTAAATGCTCACGGATTTTTGCATGCATTTCCTGTGCCTGCTCGTCAGATGCTGTAACACCTGTACCGATTGCCCAGATTGGTTCGTATGCAATAACTACTTTTTTGAAATCTTCCGGGGATAAATGGAATAAACTTTCTGTTAACTGTGAGTTAACGAAATCGATATGAATGCCTTTTTCTCTCTGTGCAAGTGTTTCACCACAGCAGAACAATGGCGTTAAACCATGTGCCAATGCAATATTTACTTTATCGGCTAATTGCTGATTTGTTTCACCAAAATATTCTCTTCTTTCGCTGTGGCCGATGATTACATATTTTACGCCAACAGACTTCAACATAGAAGCAGAGATCTCACCGGTAAATGCACCTGATTCTTTCTGATATACATTTTGTGCACCGATTGCTACTTTATCGCCGCTGATCTTAGAAATTGATGCTAATGAAATGTATGGAATGCACATTACAAGATTAACATCTGCAGGAACCTCATCCTTAGCCATATTCACCACTTCAGATGCCAATGCCAGACCTTCTTCAAGTGTTTTATTCATTTTCCAGTTTCCTGCAATTACTTTCTTTCTCATAAACGATGTTCTTTTACTTTATTAATCTATTTTTTGAATCGGGGGTTTCTTTTCCAAAATACCGGTCAAATATAATAAGAATTGACGAAAGGGGAAAGCTTAAGGCAGAAGGCTAAAAGCCTAAAGCTTGAACTTAATAATCAGCATTTTGTATTTTTTATTGTCTTGCCCAACTCAATTCTCCGTTCCTGGCACTTTCCTGTGTCTAATATAACCGGCAACTGATTTCTAGTAACTACTTTCCCATTTTTTCTTGAAATCGTTCAATAATGACCTAGTAATCAAACTTATTAATTAACAACACTAATTTAATCTTTCATATACCATCTTTTTCCTTTAAATTTGCTCAATTTGACTGTGTAAAAGGAGGGCGAAAATCTTCTTTTGGCTTCAAATATCTGATTCATCGAACCATTGAAAAACAATAAATAATCCCATGCCTAAGGATACAAGTATCAAACACATTTTGATTATCGGTAGCGGTCCAATTGTAATCGGACAAGCTTGTGAATTTGATTATGCTGGCTCACAAGCAGCACGCTCTCTTCGCGAAGAGGGAATTGAAGTTACCCTGATCAACTCAAATCCGGCTACAATTATGACTGATAAGGTTGTAGCGGACAATGTGTATCTATTACCATTAGAGAAAAAATCCATCATTAAAATCCTTGAAACTCACAAGATCGATGCGGTGTTGCCTACCATGGGCGGACAAACTGCCTTGAACCTTGCGATGGAATGTGATAAAGCAGGTGTCTGGAAAAAATTCGGTGTTCGGATGATCGGTGTTGATATCAACGCGATTGAGACTACTGAAGACCGTGAGAAATTCCGTTTGAAAATGCTTGAAATTGGTGTTGGTGTGTGTAAAGGCGCAACAGCAACATCTTTCTTACAAGGAAAAGAAATTGCACAGGAAATCGGTTTCCCGCTGGTAATCCGCCCTTCGTTCACACTTGGCGGTACTGGTGGCGGTTTCGTTCATACAGCAGATAAATTTGATGAGGCCTTAACAAAAGGTTTACACGCTTCTCCAACACACGAAGTATTGGTTGAACAAAGTATCCTTGGCTGGAAAGAATATGAGTTGGAGATCCTGCGTGACAGCATCGGTAACATGATCATCATCTGTTCGATCGAAAACTTTGACCCGATGGGTATCCATACAGGTGACTCTATTACAGTAGCTCCTGCAATGACTTTACCTGATACGATCTATCAGGAAATGCGCGACCAGTCTATTAAGATGATGAAAGCGATCGGTAATTTTGCCGGTGGTTGCAACGTTCAGTTTTCTGTTTGTCCGGATACAGACCATATCATTGGTATTGAGATCAACCCTCGTGTATCGCGTTCTTCAGCTTTGGCTTCAAAAGCTACAGGTTATCCGATCGCTAAAATTTCTGCGAAACTTGCAATCGGTTACAACTTAGATGAATTAAAAAACCAGATCACAAAAACAACCAGCGCCTTCTTCGAGCCGGCATTGGATTATGTGATCGTAAAAGTTCCACGCTGGAACTTCGATAAATTCAAGGGTGCAGACCGCAGCCTTGGTTTACAGATGAAATCTGTTGGTGAAACAATGGGTATCGGCCGTAACTTCCAGGAAGCATTGCAGAAAGCATGTCAGTCATTGGAGATCAAACGTAATGGTTTAGGTGCCGATGGTAAAGAATTAACCAACCAGGACCAAATTCTTGACAGCCTTGCAAACCCAAGCTGGAACCGTTTGTTCCACGTTTATGATGCATTCAAACTTGGTGTTCAGTTCAAGACCATCCAGAAATTAACCAAGATCGATCCATGGTTCTTAACACAGATTGAAGAACTGGTTCTTCTTGAAAAAGAAATTCAAAAACAAACCATACAGAACATCAGCAAGGAAATGCTGAAAACTGCGAAGCAAAAAGGATATGCCGATCGCCAGATCGCCCATTTGCTGAGATGTATGGAAAGCGAAGTATTTGCGAAACGTCAGGAGTTTGATATCAAACGTGTTTACAAAATCGTTGATACCTGCTCTGCAGAATTTGAAGCAAAAACGCCTTACTACTACTCTACTTTCGAAGGCGAGAACGAATCGATCTCTTCTGACAAAAAGAAAATCATTGTATTGGGTTCAGGCCCGAACCGTATCGGACAAGGGATTGAGTTTGACTACTCATGTGTACACGGCGTGTTAGCAGCTAAAGAATGTGGTTACGAAACCATCATGATCAACTGCAACCCTGAAACCGTTTCTACGGATTTTGACATCGCAGATAAATTATACTTCGAACCGGTATTCTGGGAGCATATTTACGAGATCATTCTTCTTGAAAAACCAGTTGGCGTAATCGTTCAGCTTGGTGGACAAACAGCCTTGAAGCTTGCTGAAAAACTTGAAAGATATGGCATCAAAATTATCGGTACAGATTTCCAATCACTGGATCTTGCTGAAGATCGCGGCCGCTTCTCTTCATTGTTGAAAGACATCAACATTCCTTACCCTGAATTCGGTGTAATCGAAAATGCAGATGAAGCTGTTGAGATCAGTAAAAAATTAAACTTCCCGCTATTGGTTCGTCCTTCTTACGTATTGGGCGGTCAAAGCATGAAGATCGTGATCAACGAACAGGAACTGGAACAACATGTGGTGAACTTATTGAAAGACCATCCGGGCAATCAGGTACTTGTCGATCACTTCCTTGAAAATGCCATCGAAGCGGAAGCCGATGCAATCTGCGACGGTGAGAACGTTCACATCATTGGTATCATGGAACACATTGAGCCTGCAGGTATCCACTCCGGCGACTCACACTCTGTATTACCTCCGTTCGACTTAAGCGACAACGTGATCAAACAGATTGAAGACCACACCAAGAAAATTGCTGTAGCTCTTAAAACGGTTGGTCTGATCAATATTCAGTTTGCTATTAAAGATGAAAAAGTATACATCATTGAAGCTAACCCAAGAGCATCCCGTACGGTACCATTCATCTGCAAAGCGTATGATGAACCGTATGTAAACTATGCTACGAAAGTGATGCTGGGTGAAAATAAAGTAACAGACTTTACATTCAATCCGAAGAAAAACGGTTACGCAATCAAGATTCCGGTATTCTCTTTCAATAAATTCCCGAATGTAAATAAAGAACTTGGACCGGAAATGAAATCTACCGGTGAAGCGATTCTTTTCATTGACGATCTGCAGGATGATGCGTTCGTGAAATTGTATAGCGAAAGAAATCTTTACTTGAGTCGATAATATAAGTGTAAAGTAAAAAAGTGTAAAGTGTAAGACGCATTAGTACCGAATATTTTGAATATTTGTTTAAAATAAAACCGGAGTCTTAATCGTCATACTCTTTACACTCTACACTTTAAACTGATTACTTTATATCATGGTTAAATTCTTATTCTGGACCCTCATTATATTTTTGATTTTAAGATGGCTCTTAAAACCATTCCTGAAGGTTATGGTTATAAGAAGCGCTCAAAAAATGGCTGAAAACATGCAGCAGCAGTATAATCAGCAGCAGCGTCCGAAATATCCCGAAGGGTCTATCCATGTGGATCATATCCCCGGCCCGAAAACCTCAAAAAAAGGGAATAATGGCCCTTCCGATGAGTACATTGATTTTGAGGAAGTTAAATAGTAAAATAAATTTTATTTTTACCTGATTTACAGGTGATTACAATTGACTGAATCCACAAAAAACTTACATCTTTCGCATCCGGGTTTTAATTTTTTGTTATCTTTGTCATCCTTTTACGTCTGAGCAAGGGCGAAAGGAAAAAAGGTTTAATTGAACATTATAGAAGGAATATTAGGATGTCTTGGTTTAAGAGAACAGAAAAAGGTATTACCACGCCTACCGAAGAGAAAAGAGAAGTACCTGATGGTTTGTGGTATCAATGTCCTGAATGCAAAAAAGTTGTACATACTAGAGAACACGAAGAACATGCCTGGACATGTGTTGAGTGTAATTACCACGCCCGGGTAGGTTCGAAAGAGTATTTCGAGCTGTTTTTCGATAACAATGAATTTACCGAAATCGATGCGGGTCTTAGTTCTTCCGATCCGTTAAAATTCAACGATAGCCAGCCTTATCCAAAACGTATTAAAGCTGCACAAGCCAAAACAGGTTTAACAGATGCGGTACGTACTGCTTATGGTAAGGTGAATGAAAAAGAAGTTGTGATCAGCTGTATGGATTTCACATTCATCGGTGGTTCCATGGGTTCTGTCGTAGGTGAAAAAATTGCGCGCGGAATTGATATGGCGCGTGCTAAAAAAGTACCATTCATCATGATCTGTAAATCCGGTGGTGCCCGTATGATGGAAGCAGGATTTTCTTTGATGCAGATGGCAAAAACTTCTGCTAAACTTGCGCTTCTTTCTGAAGAAGGCCTTCCTTATATTTCTATTTTAACAGATCCGACTACAGGTGGTGTTACTGCATCATATGCGATGTTGGGTGATATCAATATCGCTGAACCCGGCGCATTGATTGGTTTTGCCGGTCCACGCGTTGTTAGAGAAACAATCGGTAAAGACTTACCTGCCGGTTTCCAGACATCGGAGTTCTTATTAGAACATGGCTTCCTTGATTTTATCGTAGATAGAAAAAACATGAAGAAGCAGGTTTCTGATTTCCTTCGCATGGTTGAGAAAAAATAACTGAATACATTTATTTTATAAAACGAAAGTTCCGCTGATTAACCGGCGGAACTTTTTTGTTTTATATGTATCTTTCATCTTAAACTTTTACTACATGAAATTCTTAACCTTCTTAACATTGATCACGTGTATCTCATGTGCATCTGCAAATAAACCTGCCACATGCCTGCCCGTGCCTGAGACAGATAACTTAACGGAAGGCTTAGTTGCTTACTACCCATTTAATGGAAACGCCAATGATGTATCCGGCAACAATAATCATGGTGTGGTTCATGGAGCTGTTCTATCAAAAGACCGGAACAACGTTGAAAATAATGCCTATTATTTTGACGGCAACTTATCATACATTGACATTGGGAATTCACCTAAAATAAAACGCTATCAAAATGATTTTACTATATCCGGCTGGATACGGCTTGTCAGTTTTTGCCCAACCTATAATACCATCATTCTATCAAACAGAAATCCGATAACGAACGCACCTTCGGGAACTATGATTGGAGTTGGAGGCTTACAATCATCGTTAACAGAACAAATAGAATTTATAAAAAATGCTACTCCTACGAATGATAATTATACCTATGATTATTTAGGTTCCGGAAAAACCATCCTGCTTAACACATGGACGCACTTTGCCATCACATATAAGTATAATAATGAAATAGCAAATACTGTGGCTATTTATATCGATGGACAACTCCAGACTTCTAAAACAATAGGGGCAACGCTCGACCCTCTGTTATGTAATACTTTTATTGGCTGTGAACCCTCTTTATCTCCCGTTGAATATAGTTTGAACGGATATTTAGATGAAATCAGATTCTACGACCGGGTATTAAGCGCTTTTGAAATAACAAAATTGTCTAAGCTATAAAAAAAATCATTGTTTTATCCATCACATGCTTTATGAAAAAACTATTTTTCCTTTTAACCATTATTTGCATTGGCTGTACCTCTGAACAATCTCTGTCGCCCCAGCAAACAAAGACATTTGAACAGGCAATTAAGCATATGCATAATGAAAACGCCCTTAAGGTACGCTGGATCGAGCATAGCAACCGAGACAACGGATACAATAAAGACACCATTGTATTCATGAAGGCTGCTGCACTTACAACTAAAGGCTATGACGCCTTGAATAAAAAATCCATGCCGGATGATTATTATAATGTACTTGTGGAACATTATAATACCATCGATTACAAAGACACCGCATCGCTGAACAGAGCAAAAGTTTCCCTTGAAAATTTCAATCAGACAAAAGACTCCATCAGCTATTATATCTGCATGCTGAATTTAATGAAATTGGAATATGACATACTGGAATTCTACTGTGCGCAGGTAGGCGCAAACCGTACAGGTTTTTTCACCGCCCTTTATAAAGACAAAGATACCATCCGCGTATCTGAACCATATATATTTGTTGTTACACCTGCAGGTTATAAATATAGGTATTCAGAAATTATTGTTGATTCAACACCAGAGGTAACGCTTGATAATAAAAAAATAACCGTTCCTGTTCAGACCAAAAAAATTGGCGGTACACTTACTTTTACCTTGACACCTACGCAAAAAGGAAGATACTTTATTAAAGGAAAAGTGTTCGTTAAACAGAAACAATCAGGATATTCGGCTGAGCAGAGTTATTTCGATTCGTTTGTGGTTAAATAGTTTAACCGCAGGGATCGCAAAGTATTTACGCAAAGGACGCAAGAAAACTTTAAGTTTATTTGTTGCGTCCTTTGCGGTTAAATTAAAGTCCATTGACAACCCGCTTTACACCATTTCTAAATAAAACAGTATTGAAATTTATCAGAAGACCTAATCTGCAATTACTCAATTTTAAATAAGTAAGTATTTGAGCAAGATGTAAATCATGTAATGCTTCAACAGCTTTTATTTCAACAATTAATTTCTTTTCAACAAGCAAATCAATTCTATAGCCAGCATCCAATTTAATTTCCTTATAAATTAGAGGTAATGCTTTTTGTTTTTCAACCCAGATGTTTTGTTTCGTCAGTTCGTAAAATAAACATTCTTCGTATGCACTTTCCAGAAGCCCTGCACCCAATGCACGATGCACTTTTAAGCCAGATTCAAAAACAATCTTAGCTAATTCATTTTCATTCATAATTAGTAATAGAAAAATATGTAGAAAGTAAATAAATTATATATAGTTCACTTACTGAAAACATATGTTAAAAAATAACACTTAACTACAAAATAACGTAAGAATAATTTCCATTGCGTTCTTTGCGTAAATACTTTGCGATCCTTGCGGTTTAAAAAACCTACTTCAACACATCGCGCACATCGCCTTCGATGCTGCGCAGTTTGCCTTCACAATATTTGATCAATTCATTTGCCTGCGCTACTTTCTCTGTTAATGTGTCCAGCATGATGGAATCATCTTCAATCTGCTCTACAATTTCTTCAAGCTTTGAAAGGGCTTCTGTATAACTCAAATTACTTTCCATTTTTTTTCTTCTTTGTTACGGTTGAATAAATCGTTTCTTTATCAAACTGTATTTGTATTTCAGCAGCAACGTCAATGCGCGCCGGATCTGTTACGATTACATTATCCTGCTTCACAATCGCAAAACCTTTCTTTAATATCGTCAACGGATTTGATGCTTTCACAAATCGTTTTATTTCCTTCAGATTGTTTTTTGCATTCGTAAATAATTCATCCACGGTATCTGTCAATCGTTCTTTTAATTGTAATACCTGTTGTTCAAAATTAAAATTCCGCTGAATGATTACGTTGGCAACTTTAGTTGGTGTTTTCTCCTGGCGCGCCATCAGGTCAGCAATGCTTGTGTTGCGATCGTGACCAATACCTGTTAACAAAGGAATGGGAAAGGAAGCGATCATTTGAGCAAGGTCGTAATTATCGAAAGCTTTGAGGTCGAGCTGAGAGCCGCCGCCGCGAACAATTGCAACTACATCATATTTTTCTTTTTGTGCTTCAACCAACAAAAGTTTTCCGATAATAAATTCATGTGCTTTATCACCCTGGATCTGTGTGAGAAATTCATCTACATGAAATGCATAGCCATAAGGATTATTTGCCAGCTCCTGTCTGAAATCCCGCTGTCCGTCTGACTCCGGTGCAGTGATCAAGGCAATGCGTTGTATCACCGATGGCAATGGAAGCAATTTGTTAAATGTATAATATTGCTCACCAACCAACTTTACATGATCGGGATTCTCTTTTACCAATCGCTCCAGCGTTTCCTGTCGCTCTGCTTCAAGCTTGCCAAGTGTGTAAGCATAATCAATCTCTACAATTTCGAGCTTCAAGCCCCAGCGTTTGTGAAAGGTTACCTTCACCCGACATGTAATTTCTAAACCGTCTTTAAAAAGCTGCTTGGTTTCTTTTTCAAACTTTTCGATGTAGGCATAGCCTGGTGTCCAGAAGACAGCGCCTATCTCAGCAGTAACATTCTTTCCTTCTTTTTCAATAAGTTTTAAATAGCACCAGCGTTTGTCCGGTTTTTTATTTACATCACTTATTTCCGTGGTGATCCAGAACGTATCGCCAAAAAAGGTTGCTGCAAGACAATCCTCAATCTCCGAAATAAATTCAGAGAGACGAATGCTGGGTATGGATTTATTGATGACTTTCATTATATGGATTAAATATACAAACCAAATTACAAGAATATATTTTATCAAATCTTAGTTTCTAATAAATCTACAAATCTTCTTTTTATATATATTATATTTAATACATTGATGCAAAAAATATCTCCATGAAAAAAGCAATTTGCGTATTCTTTCTTGTGTTATTCTTCCAATTGTATGCTTCCTCTGACTGCCAGCCGGTAGCGTCATATATTTTTTCCGGCAATACAGATGATCAAACTACAAATAAAATTCATGGAATCAATCACAATGCACGCTTAACCACCGATAGAAAAAATGTCGACAACTGCGCTTATAGCTTCAACGGTATTAGTTCATACATTGACCTTGGGAACAACCCATTGCTGAAAAGATATGCTACCGATTTCTCTATTTCTGCCTGGGTATATTTAACTTCATACAGCACCGAATATGCTTCACCAATTGTGTCAAACAGGGACCAAAATAATATTGGGTCTTCTTTATCAATAGGTGGAAAGCTTCTCAACAAGGGAAGGGCGTGCTTCATGATCCAGGGTGGTGCAAATACATCCATCGCTGTATCAAATACAGTTCTTGAACTGAATAAATGGAACTTTGTTGCTGTAACATATAAGTACTCAGATACAAATTCAAACCAAACTAAAATTTACATCAATGGTGTACTGGAGACGACAACATCTCTGAAAAATATTATTGAACCCCGGACAACGCACACTTATATCGGTTTCGAACCATCTCCATTAGTTTCTGTTCATTACCATTTTCAAGGCAAAATTGATGAAGTGGATATATTCAACTGTACACTTACTGATGAAGAAATCTTTAAAAAGTATTCATATATCCCATCAACCCCTCCTCCGATATTATTTTCCGAATAAATGAACCCGGAATACTATTTCTCTCCTTCAACAATCCACCATTGATTACCAAAAGGATCTTCAAATCCTGCCGTGTAACCATATTCTTTTTTATCTGGAAGCATCAATGATTTTGAACCGTGTGAAATTGCCTTTGAATAGACGTGATTTACATCTTCCAGATAAATGTACATACCTGCAGATTTTTCATGCCAGGTTTCATTTGCCTGAGCAAACATAATTACTGCATCAAAAATTTTCAGTTCCCCATGCATGATGCTGCCATCTTCTGCCGGAACAATCATTTGTTCGCTTGCGTCAAATATTTCTTTCGCGAATTTTAAAAAGCCTTTTGAATCTTTAAGAATCAAATAAGGCATGACGGGTAAATATTCTACTGGAATTTTCATGATTGATTTTTGAATGATGTGCTTTATATCTAATATATGATTTAACCGCAAAGAACGCAAAGAAAATTTACCACGTGTTTAGCATCATGTTATATTTTATCTTTCAAAATAAAAAAGGATGATGCGCCCAGACATAGTCCAATAAAAAATACATTATCCTGGTTTGTATTATGCGCAATTATTCCTGCCGGTATAGCAACGACTGTTGTGATCAATAACGTTACACCTATTAATTTATAACTACTTTTCTTCGTCGCATGCAATGATGAATTATTTATTGCAGCGAAATCTTTTTCCTCTAAAACAGTTTTTTTGAGATTTGAAATGAAAACATCCCACAATTCATTTTCCTTTTTACTGACTGTTTGTCCGAAGGTACTGATATTAAAAACGGCTTCAACATCTGTATGTCCAAATGATAAAATAATATCGCTTTTCCATTTTAAAGGATTGAATGTAACCATATTCAACAAATAGCTGCCTCGAATAAACTTTAATTCATCTTCTGATTCATTTGTTAAAACAAATCCCTGATCGATAAAATATTTTTTTGCAAATGCTTTATTTGTTTCCTTGTTATTCTCTGTTGAAAATGAAATCTCCCTTTTCATATTATTATTCAGCTTGTTTATAAATATACTCCATCAAATCGGTATTGCTGTTGAATGCTTGATCTCGCCGATCACAAAAATACTGTGCGCACTACCGATGTTCTTTATAGAACCCAAACCATTCATCACAAAATTCTGATAGTGCGGCATGTCTTCAACCATGATCTTCAACATGAAGTCATACTCGCCTGAAATGTTGTAGCATTCTACAATCTCAGGCAATGCAATAATATCTTCAACAAATTTTTTACCGATGTCTTTGGTATGCTGCTTTAAGGATACGTTGCAGAAAACCGTTAAGCCTCGTTTTAATTTTTGGTTATCGAGTATGGCAATATACTTTTTAATATATCCTTCCCGCTCCAATCTTTTTACCCGTTCATAGATCGGTGTTGTGGTTAGATGCAGTTGATACGCCAATTCTTTTGTTGTAATATGTGCATTCTCCTGAAGCGCGCGAAGAATGTCAAGATCAATTTCGTCTAAGTGCTGCATAAGATGTTTTTTCTGAATGAAGGATTTTTAATGGATAATTTTAGAGTATTTTTCTTATAAAATTACTTAATCAGTAACTTTTACTTACTTTTTTGAATCATTATAGTTTATAATTCTACATATATAATTTTGTATAGAATTATATTCTAAAATAGACAATTTTATGATCGCACACAACTTAGGTTACCCCCGCATCGGGAATAACCGTGAACTTAAAAAAGCATCTGAACAATACTGGTCAGGTACTATCACACAACAAAAACTGCAGGATGCTGCTAAAGCCATCCGCATCAGCAACTGGCTAACACAAAAGGACGCAGGGCTTGATCTGATCCCGTGCAACGATTTTTCTTTTTATGACCAGGTACTGGACATGTCTTTTATGCTGGGTGTTATACCCGATCGCTTTTCTCCGCTGCTGCAGAAAAATTTTACGGAGCTGGATATTTATTTTGCGATGGCCCGCGGCTACCAAAAAGATGGTCATGATATCACTGCCATGGAGATGACCAAATGGTTTGATACCAATTATCATTACATCGTACCGGAGTTTCGTAAAGATCAAAAGTTTTCGCCGATTTCTGAAAAAGTAATTAAGGAATACAATGAAGCAAAAACAATTGTTGGAAAAGCTGCAAAGCCCGTATTATTGGGACCTGTAAGCTATCTGCTTGCCGGCAAAGAAAAAGAAGCAGGTTTTAACCGCATTGAATTAATCAATAATCTGTTGCCGGTATATGTTAAACTTATCAAAGCATTGGAATCGGAGGGCGCCGAATGGATCCAACTGGATGAACCTTTTTTAGTAATGGATCTTACGGAGCAGGTGCGCCAAACATATGAAACAACGTATACAGCCTTGCGGAATTTATTTCCTTCGTTGAAATTTATTGTTGCTACTTATTTTGAATGCACCGGAACAAATATTGACGTTGCAAGCAAACTCCCTGTAGATGCATTGCATCTGGACCTGGTACGTTGCCCGTCTCAACTGAGCGACATTCTTACACCGGCATTTATTTCTTCTAAAACAATTCTTTCGCTTGGTGTAGTTGATGGCAGGAATGTATGGAAAAACGATTTTGAAAAATCAAACCAACTGATCACAAAAGCAATCTCTGCTATTGGCAAAGAGCGTGTGATGATTGCTCCTTCCTGTTCTTTATTGCACGTGCCATGTGACCTGGATAGTGAAACAAATACTGATGTATTAACTTCGGAAATTAAAAACTGGATGGCATTCGCCAAACAAAAATTGGGCGAAGTCGCTGCATTAAAAAAATTAAACGCTGCACCGCTACAATCAGAAGAAATAGAATTGCTACGAGTAAACAAAGCATCAATTGACAACAGAACTGCGTCGAAACTTATTCATAAGCAACATGTGAAGGATCGCGTGAAGGCTGTTCAGCAAAAAGATTCTCAGCGTGCAAGTACATTTTCATTGCGCCAGCAGATACAGGAGAAAGCATTGAATCTTCCGTTGATGCCAACTACTACGATTGGTTCTTTTCCACAAACAGACGAGGTTCGGGCAAACCGCGCAAAGTATAAAAAGGGAGATATTACACTTGCGCAATACGAAGATTTTGTAAGATCAGAAATGACACGGGCAATCGAATGGCAGGAAAAAATTGGTATTGATGTATTGGTGCATGGAGAATTTGAGCGCAACGATATGGTTGAATATTTCGGCGAGCAATTAAAGGGATATGTGTTCTCTGAAAATGGCTGGGTACAGAGTTATGGCTCGCGTTGTGTGAAGCCGCCGATCATTTATGGTGATATCGAACGTACAGAACCCATGACTGTTGCCTGGACAAAGTTAGCCCAGTCGCTTACCAAAAAATACATGAAAGGTATGCTTACCGGACCTGTAACTATTCTGCAATGGTCGTTCGTACGGGATGACCAGCCACGCAGAGATACCTGCATGCAGATTGCATTTGCAATCCGCGATGAAGTAGTTGACCTGGAAGCTGCGGGGATTAAGATCATTCAGATTGATGAGCCTGCTATCCGTGAAGGCTTACCGTTGCGGAGAGAGAATTGGGAAGCCTATTTAGACTGGGCGGTAGAATGTTTCCGTATTTCTGCTTCGGGTGTGAAAGATGAAACACAGATTCATACACACATGTGTTATTCGGAATTCAATGACATCATTAAAAATATTGCCGCTATGGATGCTGATGTTATTACAATAGAAACATCCCGTTCACAAATGGAATTACTCGACGCCTTTGTGGACTTTAATTATCCGAATGAAATCGGACCCGGTGTATACGACATCCACAGTCCGCGTATTCCAACAACCAATGAAATGGTTGACTTGTTAAACAAAGCAATGAATGTTCTTCCTGTTCGCAATATCTGGGTGAACCCGGATTGCGGATTGAAAACCCGTAAATGGCCGGAAACAGAAGCAGCCCTGATCAACATGGTTGCAGCAGCACAAAAGATCCGTAAAGAGATTACAGCTGTTGTATAATAAATAAGCCCGCCCCGATAGTTATCGGGGCGGGCTTATTTATTATACGTGTACATGATTAAGTGTCTTATCCTTTGATCACGCGTAATAATACCGCGATAATGGCAATCACCAATAAAATGTGAATGATGCCGCCCTGATTATAACCAAACATACCAATCAGCCAGGCAATCACTAATATGACTGCAATGAAATAAGTAGATTTCCCATAACTTATCTTTAGCGTTTAGTGAAAGTGTTCTATTTAATTTAATCGAATTCTCTCATAATTACAAAAAGCTCCTGCCATTATAATTAACGAAAGGAGCTTTCTTTATATGCGCATTTTAATTTTTACTGTACAATCTGTACCCAACCGGTATATGGTTCAGTATAGATCTGGCTGTGCAGATCAATGATGTAGAAGTAAGTTCCTTCCGGTAATACTTCTCCATTACGGTAGTTTGATCCATCCCACTTCTTCGGATAGCCTGAGCTCTTCCAAACTAAGTTACCCCAACGGTTGTAGATCAAAAACTCTGCATTCGGG